>JAKSTE010000009.1 GCA_024402735.1 Alphaproteobacteria bacterium | reverse complement strand
TTCACCAACATGTGGATCAACATCACAGTTATCTAGTATAGATTGTAAATATAAATTATTGATAACACCATTCCTACGCAATAACCCTGTCAAGGATCTGTGTTTTACTTGCTTACAAGAAGAAACTTGTTCTTTTTTCATACAAAAACTATACACAAAATTACAATATTGTCAACTTTTTACTATAAACAAATAAAAACGGTGAACACCAATCACCGCTTTTATAATAGTTATTAACTACCCTATTTACTGATTCATAGATGAAAAGAAATCAGAATTAGTCTTAGTTAAACGTAATTTATCTAACAAGAATTCCATAGCTTCCAAAGTACCCATTGGATTAATTATACGACGTAAAACGTACATCTTTGATAATTCATCCTTAGTTACAAGCAAATCTTCTTTTCTTGTACCAGACTTTGTAATATCTATAGCAGGATAAACCCTCTTATCAGATAATTTTCTATCTAATATAATTTCACTATTACCTGTTCCTTTGAACTCTTCGAAAACAACTTCATCCATCTTAGAACCTGTTTCTATCAAAGCTGTTGCTATAATAGTCAAAGAACCACCACCCTCTATATTACGAGCGGCACCAAAGAAACGCTTTGGTCTTTGTAATGCATATGCATCCACACCACCTGTTAATACCTTTCCACTTGATGGAACAACTGTATTATAAGCACGACCTAAACGAGTAATAGAGTCAAGCAATATAACAACATCTTGGCCTGCTTCTACCAAACGTTTTGCTTTTTCTATAACCATTTCAGCAACCTGAATATGACGTGTTGCAGGTTCATCAAATGTAGAAGAAATAACTTCACCACGAACACTACGTTGCATATCTGTAACTTCTTCTGGACGTTCGTCTATTAATAAAACTATCAATTTTACATCAGGATAATTTGTTGCTATAGAATGAGCTATATTTTGCAACATAACTGTTTTACCTGTTCTAGGAGGAGCAACAATAAGAGAACGTTGACCTTTTCCTGTAGGAGAAATAAGATCTATAACACGAGCTGATAAATTACGATTTTTATCAGTATCATCTTCTACTTCCATTTTTAATTTTTCATCAGGATATAAAGGTGTCATATCATCAAAAGAAATACGATGACGTAAATTGTCAGGATCTCCACCATTAACACGATCTATTGTTTCTAACGCAAAATACCTTTCGGATTCATTTTGTGGGGCTTGAATACGTCCTTCAATATAATCTCCTGTCTTTAATCCATATTTCTTAATTAAATTTGGAGATACATACAAATCATCTGGTCCTGCTAAATAATTACTTTCTGGAGCGCGTAAAAAGCCATATCCATCTTGTAAACGTTCCAAGACACCATCGCCTATTAACGTCACAGATTTATCAGCTGCATAAACACGCATAACAGCAAAACGTAATTGTTGTACATTTAATTGAGCAGGATTTTCAATTCCCATGTCTTCAGCCATTTTCAATAATTGCTGTGGAGACTTTAGCTTTAATTCATTTACATGCATAAAAAAACCTTTTGGAAATACAACAGAGAATTCTGTCGTTTAGTTACAAATAATTATAGCAGAAGTAGCTATTGTGTCAAGCCCAATCGGTTGTTAACCAACCGTAAGCTCTAGATATAAGAAAAACTATTTTGTTTGCTCAGAATTAGACAAAACACCACGTTTTGCTAGCTCTTTTGCAATAATACTAACCGTATTCTTTTTAGCTTTTTTAAAAGAATCAGTTTTAGTCGTCATTACTTTACCTTTTTGTAATCTCTCTGACACACGAACAATATACTATAACAAAATATTTTGTCAAGTATATTTGTCAATTATTTTTCTTCTTCCATTTCTGGAGTCTCTGTAACAGCCTCTTCTACTACAGATTCTTCTGTTACAACCTCTTCACAATCAGTACAATCATCTGTTGCTTCATATTGTTCAACAATAATTGGTGCTGGTTTTGCAGCAGGTTCCGTGTAATGAACTTCTTTTACTACACGAACTCTACGATTTTCTGCATTTGGTGTATTATCTGGAGTTAAAACTTTTAAATCTTCTTCTCCAGCAGAAACAGCTACTATCTGACTAGAAGGAATACCATAAGATATCAACTTCTTACGTACAGCTTCAGCTCTACGTCCACCCAAAGCATAGTTATAAGCATTAGAACCAGCAGTATCAGTATGACCAACAACAGAAACTTTTATATTCTTATTTGCTTGTGTTGTTGTTGCCAATTTACGAATAATCTCTTCATATTCTGGTTTTATATTTGATTTATCAAAATCAAATCTGATTTCGAATATTTCTTCCATAATATGTTGTTGTGGTTCCAAAGGTAATTGTTGAACCTTAATGATTGTTCTCTCTTCTTTAGCAGGAGCTGGCATATTGTTTAATTTATTATTTATATCAGCTAATTCAGCTCTCATAGCAACCATCATATTTATAAATTCTGCACGAGAAACATATTCTTCTCCAAGAGCAGGAGCTTTTGTTTCTTCTTTTACCACAACAGGTTGTTGTGCAGGAACTGTAATATTGTTAACTATGATAATACCTTCTCTACCACGAGGAACGTTATAAGTAGCAGTTAAACGACGTGTTTCTGGATAATAAGTTTCTGTCTTAGCAGGAATTGTTTCTGATTTAACACGTACAGGCACTTCCCCTTTACCACAATCAGCTAAAGTTGCCATAGTTTCCTTAAAACGACCTTCACATTCTTCGGCTGTTTCTTCTTGACCACTTGCTGCTGCAGAAATCCAACAATCAAACTTTGCTTGTGCCTCTGCACTTAAAATTGGTTGTGTGGCAGATGCATCATTCTGCAAAGCATCCATCAACTGATTATATGCTGTATAAATAGCAAAACTTACATCTTCATCTTGAATTTCCCAATCATCTAAATTCTCTGGATAAGGCACTTCACCAGAAAAAGCTGTGACAGCTTTTTGTGCGAACAATTCTCCAATATCAGAGAAACCACTTTCTTGTGCATTGTAGATAGCATAAGACCTATAGTTCATAGCTAATTGATGTAGGAAAGAATCTTTATATTTAGAAGAATGAACGTCTATTTGTTCTATAAAATCAACTGTAGGTGTTGCTTCTTCTGTAACTTCAACATTGTCTGTATAAGTTCCCGCACAACCAGCTAAACCAAGGGCAGCAAGTACGGTCAATATCGATACAGAATTATTAATTTTCATAAAAAACCCCTTCCTTATAAATTATTGTTAATAATTATAATGATTTTTAACATTTTAGTAAAGAGGAAAAAGAAGAATATTAGATAAAATTTATTATTTATCTAAACCTTGTATTGCCATCTGTCCCAACGAAGGAATTATGCTCGTTATTCCACCCAAAGCATTACCGCCACCCATAGAACCAGCCACAGAAGAAACTTGTTCCAAAACAGAACCAGTATTTGTTTTCTGGCCTATTCCACCAATAGCTTGTGTTAAGAAACCACCATACAATTCTCTCTTTGCAGCAGCTAACTTTTCTGGTGCACACTTTTCTGATTTTTCTATCAATTTATTAACTTTTGATAACTCTGTTTTTGTATAATCTTCTGTATCGAAATCCATCAAAGCAAATATATCGTATATGTTAGAAACATATTTACAATTTTTAGATCCATTTTCACAAACTTTAGCGGTACTAGCTTTTGGATAACCATACCAAATCATATTTTTTTCACTTTCACTTGCATACCAATCAAAAGAAGGATCTGTGTTAAAATCATCTATTCCTAAAATATCAACTTCTGTTTGATAACAGCTTCCGTTAGGACATTTATTTCCTAACCCACGTGCAGCATCATCAGCAGAAACAGTTCCCATTTTAGCCCATTCTTTAACAAGTTCGTTTACAGTTTTTATTTCTTCACTTGTTGGGGCACATTCAGCAGTTAATTGCTGTTGCTTTGCATTTAAAGTTTTAACATTTTGAATTAAACCTAATACATTGGGCAACAAACTTGTAGCAGATTCTACTTTTTCTACAGGTTTAACTGCAACAGAACTCTGTTTCTTAATAGTAACCGCGCCAAAGCTCACGCTTGGCATAACAAACAACGTTACAATAAAAAATAATAACGATTTTTTCATTCTCTCTTTCTCGATATTATATCATAAAAAAAATATTATATAAATATAAAATTGCATTTTTATTATCAAAACGTTAAAATACCTTTTGTGAAAAGAGAACAACGTACTTTTATAATTTTTTCTAAACATAAACGTCTAACCAGACTACTACAGTTTTTATTTACTGGCTGGGGCGTTATGATGTTGGCAGCATTGGCTGCAGGTGCTTTGTTTACTAAACAAATTATGTGGACACCTATTCCAACTATCAACATGCAAGACGTTGTTACTAACCAGTTTAAAATGACTAATGCAACATTTTCTGGCATAGACAAGGATGGTAACCCTTTCAAAATAAAAGCTGATGCTGGACGTCAAGAATATCAAAAACCAGATATTATTTTTCTAACAAAAGTTTCTGGTAAAATAACCCATGTTAGAGAAAATCAAAAAGTTACCGATAACGTAAAGTCACAAAAAGGCGAATTTGATCGTATAAACAAAACAATCACCCTAATTGGAGATGTTCATGTAGACTCCAGTAATGGTGATAAAATGATAACAGATGAATTGGTGGTACAATTATGATAAAGCAATCCGTTTTAAAAATAGAACATTTATCAAAATCTTATGGCAAGCGCGTTATATTACGCGACATATCAATGGAAGCTCACCAAGGAGAATCTGTTGGTTTATTAGGACCAAATGGTGCCGGAAAAACAACAGCCTTCTATTGCATAACAGGACAATTAGCAGCAACTAGTGGTCATATATTTTTAAATTCTCAAGATATTACACACTTACCTTTTTATCAGAGATCTAGATTACATATCGGATATCTTCCTCAAGAAAACAGTGTGTTTCGTGGACTATCTGTTGAAGATAATATTATGGCTATTTTAGAGGTTGTAGAACCAAATCGCGACAAACGCTATGCAAAATTAGATGCTCTATTGGATGAATTCTCTATAACATTCTTAAGAAAAAGCCCAGCAACATCTTTGTCTGGTGGAGAAAGACGTCGTGTAGAAATAGCTAGAGCTTTAGCAAATGATCCTAAATTTATTTTATTAGACGAACCTTTTGCAGGAATTGATCCTATAGCAGTTAATGAAATACGTTCATTGGTATCACAATTAAAAAATCGTGGTTTAGGCGTTATTATCACAGACCATAACGTTCGTGAAACATTAGGCATTACAGATCGTAGTTACGTTCTATATGATGGCAAAATCTTAAAACATGGTACAGCTTCAGAAATCATAAAAGATGATATGGTAAAGAAGGTATACCTTGGTAAAGATTTTTATATGAAATAAACCACAGCAAACACTTACACATATTTAAAGAAAAGGAGATGTAAATATGTTTACTATACAGAAAGTTCATGCACGTCAAATTATGGATAGTCGTGGTAATCCAACAGTTGAATGTGATATCACATTATCAGATGGTTCTTTTGGACGCGCAGCTGTTCCATCCGGTGCATCTACAGGTAGTTTTGAAGCTCTAGAAATGAGAGACGGCGGAAACGCTTATATGGGTAAAGGTGTATCTAAAGCTGTACATAATGTTAATGAAATTATTGCACCAGCAATAATCGGAATGGATGCAGAAAAACAATCCGAAATAGATAAGCACATGTTAGATTTAGATGGTACACCAAATAAAGATAAACTTGGTGCAAACGCTATACTTGCTGTATCTTTAGCTATAGCAAAAGCCGCCGCTCAAGCGAAACACGTTCCTTTGTATAAACATATAGCTGACATATATGGTAATTCAACACCAAATACATTACCACGTCCAATGATGAACATAGTAAATGGTGGAGTTCATGCTGATAATGGACTAGACGCTCAAGAATTTATGATCATACCTAACGGCGCAAAAAATGAAGTTGAAGCAATCCGTATGGGTTCAGAAGTATTTCATAATTTAAAATCTATTTTAAAGAAATCTGGACATAGTACTAACGTTGGTGACGAAGGCGGATTTGCACCTAATTTGAATACATGTAGAGAAGCTTTAGATACTATTGTTTCCGCTATAAAAGCTGCTGGTTATATACCTGGCGAACAAATCTCCATTGGTTTAGATGTTGCTTCATCTGAGTTCTATGAAAACGGAATGTATAAATTTGAAGGATCTCAAAAAACATCTGATGAAATGATTGCTTTTTATGAAGATCTGATTAAAGACTATCCAATTATTTCTATAGAAGACGGCGTTGCCGAAGAAGATTGGGATGGCTGGAAAAAACTAACAGATACAATTGGTAGCAAATGTCAATTAGTTGGTGATGACTTATTTGTGACCAACCCTATCCGTTTGAAACGTGGTATTGACAACGGCGTAGGAAATGCAATACTTATCAAAGTAAACCAAATTGGTTCTTTGACAGAAACGTTAGAAGCAATCAAAATGGCTCAGGATGCACATTATGGTGTTGTTATATCTCATCGTAGTGGAGAAACAGAAGACACAACAATTGCAGACTTAGCTGTTGCTACAAACGCAGGACAAATCAAAACAGGATCAATGTCCCGCACAGATCGTATGGCAAAGTATAACCAATTAACACGTATAGAAGAAGAATTAGATACAAACGCAAAATACGGCTTATAATGATATACGGAATAAATGTTTTGTTATACCTCAAATATGTTGTAGCAATACTATTGCTATTAGCAATATTCTTTGCACCAGCATATTTAGCAGGATTAACAGGTAAGTCTAAATACGATGCGCTAAGAACAAGATGTGGTTCTTGGTTATTCGGATGGACTATTATAGGTTGGATATACGCGTTATTTGTATCTTCTTCTAAGAAGAAATAATCATTTAAGAAAAACACCCATATTTGGGTGTTTTTTTATCTTACCTTTTGTTTCTGCAAATCAATAGCTGCAGCACGTTTCTTTTCATTTAAATTTTTTTGTTCTTGTATGATTTCTTCCATTTTCTTTATTAAATCTGGATCTGTAATCATACCTGTTCGCTTTGTTACTCTTTTCTTATTACGAGATAATTCAAATCTTGCATAAAAAAATGGATGTACATCATTCATATGTTTTTTCCTTTATTTGGTTTTATCTTGTGGATTAGGAACACCATCAACCAATCTCATAATCTTATCTGGATGAGCTTCTAAATCACTGATTACAGAATCAAGATAAGCACGACGTTCTAAAAATACTTTTTTATCTGCTGCACCTAAATTATTAATAGCAGGTAATTTAACAGTCATAGGATTTACATGCTTACCATCTTTAATTATTTCATAATGTAAATGTGGTCCTGTAGACAAACCGGTAGAACCAACATAACCAATAGTCTGTCCTTGTTTAACAGTTGTACCAACTCTAACATTCTTTACAAAACGAGACATATGACCATATAAAGTTTCATAACTGCCGTTATGACGGATTTTTACAAAATTACCATGTCCTCTATTATAGCCACGAGCAATCACACGACCTGCACCAGCTGCAGGAATAGGAGTTCCTGTAGAAGCTCTAAAATCAACACCTTTATGAGCACGTGTAAAACCTAACACAGGATGTTTACGACGATAAGAGAAACTAGATGTAATCTTTGCATTATTGATAGGTGTACGTTTTAAAGATTTAATAGCACCGTTACCAGATTCATCATAATAACCAATCTGTCCGTCTGCTTTCTTAAAACGATACATTTTTACAGTACCTCTCAAAGCCTCAAAAGACACTGCTATAACATGTCCATTATCAACCTTCTTTTCAGAAGCATAGTTTTCTTCATATAAAACACTAAATCTTTGACCTGCTCTAATATCTCTTTCAAAGTCCATTTCAAAAGCTAATAAATCGTAAACATCTATCAAGATACCGTCCGGAATACCAGCACGCTGGCCAGCTAAGTAAAAGCTATCTCCTTCAAGGATTTCTCCTGATTTGTAAACAACACGAACATCTCTTTCTATTTCTACTTGTTCACAATTCCAAACACCGACCTCTTCTCCACAACTTAATTCCACCCTATTCCAAGGACCGTTAACAATTATTATTTTAGAAACAGGATCATTTTCTGAAGGTCTTACAAAATCAAACTTGTTTGTACCTGGACGTAAAGTTGAAAAATTAGCACTTTTCTTCAACGTCTTAGCTATAACATCTATTTCTTTAGAAGAAAAACCTTGTTCACCTAATAGCTTGGACAAAGTGTCACCCTTCTGTACTTCAACAACCAAGTGAGATTCCGGGTTAAACACCACTTTTTGAAAAGGTTTACAAAACAACAAACAGCATATAGCTACAACACTTAATATTGCCGCCAACCATAACACTGCTTTCTTAATCACGTTCACATTAGCAAACTTTGATTTTATTTTTTCTACAATAAATTTTACTTTTGACATGGGTTCGATTATAATAAATTTATGACATTAAATCAAGCTTTCGATATTTTAACAAAAGCAAGCGATGCACACATCGCTAGGATTATTACAGAAAAATTTAAGAAATTATCTAGATTACAAGTTATGCATATGGCAAAACTATTACGCAAAGGAATGCCAGTAGCAAAAGTTATACATTCAAAATGGTTCTACGGTTTAGAGTTTTATACCAACAAACACACTTTAGATCCAAGACCAGATACAGAAACATTGGTTGAAGCAGTTATAAAAGATAATTCAAACAATCTAAAAGCAAAAAGCATTTTGGATTTAGGCACAGGTACAGGATGTATAATTTGTGCCTTGTGCAAAAACATTGATAACGTTACTGGTACAGCAATAGACAAATCCAGAAAAGCTTTAAGAGTCGCTAAACACAATGTAAAAACACTTGGATTAGCTAACAAAATAAAATTAAAACATTCCAGCTTTGAAAAATTCAAACCAAAACAAAAGTTCGATATTATCGTCTCTAATCCACCGTATATCCGTTATGGAGATCCACAAGTAAATAAGTTTGCTAAATTCGATCCTAAAATGGCACTCTATGCAAAAGAAAATGGAACTTATGCGTATGCTACCATTGCTAAAAATGCTAAACTTTGGTTAAAACCAGAAGGCAAACTTTACGTAGAGATTGGAGCTGGACAAGCTCATAACATTACAACCATATTCACATATAATGGTTGGCACTTCGAACGTGTCGAAACAGACTTAGCTGGAATTAATAGGGTTTTAGTTTTTAGTCTTTAAAATATTGATTATGTTGTTTTAACCATTCTATTGTAGTTTCCATACCATGACCATGAACAACATAAGTTTCATCATCTAATTCTAAATCTATTAAATTATGAATAGAATGCATTAATTGATGTTCATCACCACCAGGAAAATCTGTTCTACCAACAGAATCAGCGAATAATGTATCACCAGTAAACAATATCTTATATTGTGGAAAATAAAACATTAATCCACCAGGTGTATGTCCAGGACTTTCCATTATTTCCATTTGTAAATCAGGCAAAACTTCCATTGCACCAGCAGAAATGTGAATTGGCTTCTGATAATCATCATGAATATGAGGTATCTCAAACATATCTAATAATTCATTACCCCAGCCAATTAGATATTCATCAGCTGAATTCAAATACCAATCAACATGAAAAGCATGAGCCAATGAAGGTGCTGCTGATATGTGATCTGGATGACCATGAGTTGCATAGATACCACGTAGGGTCAAACCACGTTCTAATAAAACCTTTTCCCAATCTTTAGCTTTACCCCAAGGATCAAAAATAACAGCATCTTGTCCAACAGATACCAACACAGAATTTGTATTCTGTGGAGGCATATGTAGAACTTCAAACTTTACTTCATTATTTTTTGGCATTGGATTTTTTTACCACTGCTTTTTTTACTGTTTTCTTTTTACCAAAAACAATTTCACGGATTTCATCACCGGTCAATGTCTCACGAGCTAATAATTCTTTAGCTAACTTTTCAACCATAGATTTGTTTTTTGATAAAAGTTTGAAAGCATCACTGTGAGCATTATCTACCCAAACACGGATTTCATTATCAACTGCTTCTGCTGTTTTTTCAGAAGCGTTTTCCAATGCAACTCTTTGACCAAATGTATTAGCTTGATTAATAGCAACTGTACCGATCTTTTTTGACAAACCAGCAGTTGTAACAGAATAACGAGCTAAATGTGTTGCCATAGCAATATCACTTTCAGCACCAGTAGTTATTTTATCAGCACCAAAGAATAATTCTTCTGCTGCTCTACCAGCTAATGCTACAGACAAATTGGCACGTACTTCAGCTAGTGTCATAGAAACTTTATCATCTACTGGTAAATGTTGAACCATACCTAAAGCACGTCCACGAGGAACAATAGTTGCTTTATGGATAGGATCTGTAACATCAGAATAATGTAAGCTAACAAAAGCATGTCCTGCTTCATGATAAGCTGTTAACTTAATATCTTCTGGACGCATTTTACGATTTTTCTTTGGTCCCATCAAAATTTTATCGCGAGCTTCTTCAACATCACTTTGTTCTACTACTTTATTACCTGAACGAACAGCATGAAGAGCAGCTTCGTTTAATAAATTCTCTAAATCTGCACCAGAGAAACCTGTGGTTCCACGAGCAACGTCTTGAAGATTAACAGATTCTGCAATCTTATATTTTTTAGCATGCAAATCTAAGATCGCACGACGACCAGCTAGATCTGGTAATTCTATATTTACTTGTCTATCAAAACGACCAGGTCTTAACAAAGCAGAATCTAACATATCTGGACGGTTTGTAGCACCTATAACAATAATACCTGTATCGTTAGAGAAACCATCCATTTCTATCAACAATTGATTTAATGTTTGTTCACGATCTTGATCGTTAAAGGAATGTTGGCTACGTCTTTGACCAATTGCATCTATTTCATCAATGAATAATATGCAAGGTGCATTACGTTTTGCCATATCAAAGATTTCTTTTATCTTAGCAACACCAAGGCCAACAATTATTCCTGAGAAATCACTACCTGATGTAGCAAAGAAAGGAACATTAGCTTCACCAGCAACAGCACGTGCTAATAAAGTTTTACCAGTTCCTGGTTCACCAGAAAGCAATATTCCACGAGGTACTCTAGCGCCAACTTCTTTAAATTTTTCTTTGTTTTTTAAGAAATCTACGATTTCCATTAATTCTTGTTTTTCTTCATCAATACCAGCAACATCTTTAAATGTAGTTTTTGTTTTACCCATTGTTATTCTAGTTGGGTTTTGGCCAATTAAAGTACGACTAAGACCGCCTGATTGAGCACCTTTTAAACCACGGAATATCCACCAGATAAACAACAACCCCATCAAAATAGGAACCCAAGTACCAAGATATTCTATCCATGACTTTGAGTCATCTATAGAAATAGAAGCACCATTTTTAGAAATCTTTTCTAACAAAGTAGGATCATAAGCCATAGTTGCACGATAAGTTGTACCATCTTTCAAAGTACCTTTAGCTTCTGTTCCTTTGATAGACATTGTTTTTATGTCTTTAGATTTACGTAAAACATCAGAAAAAGATAATTCAATAGGAGCTTTTACAGCACTATGATTAAACATTCCATTTATAGTATTAGAAGAGCTTCCGTTAGAAACGATCGTACGTACGATGACAGCAACAAACAATACTGCAAATATAATTAAGTATAAAAGTGATCCGTCTTTCTTTTTACTAAATGGTAGTTTTTCTTTTTTCATGTCTTTTCCTAAAGCTAGTTCTTTTTCCTTCTGGTACAATTAAAATTCTATTTCCTAAACGTCTAACTGTACAATGTCCTAATGTAAATTTACATTCACCTTGTAACTTACATAGTGCTAATTTCAACGAATTCAAGCGTGGGACATAATCATTATTACCAATACGCTTAATTAAATCGCCAAGAAATTTTAATCTAAATTCTTCTGGTTCGTCAAACAGAAAAGATTCCAAAAACATAGCTCCCCAAGAACGAATAACTAATTCAATACGAGAAGAAATATATTTTTCAATCCATTGACGTGTACGAGCAAGATTATCTACAGCCAATAAAATCCTATCATCTGATATTCCTAAATCATCTGATAACACATGACGATTTTTACGAATTTTAACACGCGTATAGTGTTCATCGCTATTCATAGAATCTACAAAATATTTAATATTGTTATCTTCGCAATACTGTTTTAGCTCAGAACGAGGAACACTTAATAATGGTCTTAAAATCTTAATACCATTCTTCTCTGATTCGGGTAGCATGGCTGACAAACCATATAATCCACTTCCTCTAGAAAGGTTCATTAAAAACGTCTCTATCTGATCATCACTTTGATGAGCGGTTAATAAATAATCTATAGAATTATCATGACAATAATCTGTCATCATTTTATAACGAGCTTCTCTAGCAGCTGCTTCTAAACCTGCCTCTGGCTTTTCACCAGTCCAATAAAAGACTTGGCATGGAATATCTAATTTTTTACAAACATCTTGCACATAAGCTGTTTCTACATCAGCAGCAGCTCTAAGTCCATGATTAACATGTAAGCAGGTTACATTTAATTTTAATTCATGTAACCAGTATAAAAGGCACATAGAATCAACACCACCACTAACACCAACTGCTAATTTATGATCCTTGAATTTAGTAATAAAATCATAGAACTTTTGATTCATAACTAAGCTATTTTATGGTATAATTTCCAAAAAGAAAGGAAAATATCATGACTCGACACATAAAAAACGTAGCTGTTTATTGCGGACACTCTCTTGGTACCAATCCTAACTTTGAACGTGATGCAAAAAAAATGGGTAAATTAATTGCAGAAAACGGTCTTAGATTAATTTTTGGTGGCGGTAACGTAGGATTAATGGGGGCAGTTTCCACAGCAGCCGTAGATAATGGTGGAGATGTTTTTGGTATCACAACAGAGCATGTGGTTGCTATGCAAGAACCAGTCCACGAAAAAATAGATGTAAGAGTTGTATCTGGACTATCTATGCGTAAACAAGAAATGTTCGACCTATCTGATGCTTTTATTATCTTACCTGGTGGTCCTGGTACTTTAGACGAAGTAACAGATATCATAACCAAACAACAGGTTGGTGAAACAGATAAACCTATATATTTCTTAAACACAGATGGTTTCTGGAATGTGTTTGGATTAGTTGTTAACCATATGGTTGAATGTGGATTTGCTAATAAGAACCAAGTCTTAAATATCAGAGTAGCAAATACACCTGAAGAACTAATTCAAAGACTTACTGATCCTAATGACCTTGTTAGAACAGGTTTCGCCTCTGATAATTGATATAGAAGATTTAGGAACTTTAAAATATTCTGATAATAATTCTACAACCGCTTCGTTAGCACGGCCATGCTCCGGAGCGGTTGTTACATGAACACGCAAAACACCGTTATCTTCGATAACTTTGTTTTGCTTAGAGTGAGGATTGACCTTCACATTAAAAGTCTTCGACAAATCTGTCATCGCTCATAATATGTACGTGGAAATGCATGACTGATTGCCCTGCTCCACGACCAGTATTGGCAATAGTTCTAAAGTTATTACGCAAACCAAGTTTATCTACAGTATTACGTACACCATTCCAAAAAGCAGCTTGTAAATCTGCTGGAGCGTTTTGTGAAAAATCATAAATGTCTGTATATTCTCCACGAGGAATAACTAATACATGTATTTTAGCACGAGGAGCAACATCGTAAAAAGCTAAAACAGCATCATCAGAATAAACTGTTTTATTAGGGATTTCTCCACGTAAAATTTTTGCGAAAACATTGTTAGAATCATAAGCCATAACTATTTCTCCTTTTGTCCTAATACTAATGATAAAACTTTTGTTGGTTGTAAACTACTAATAAGTTTTTTAGCTTTTATAGAAGCTACTTCATTACCAAGTACATATAACAAACGATCTTCTGGAAAATCTTCTGGTAACCCCTCTAAAGATTTCAATCCATTATGCTGGCAATTAATTGTACCTCCAACATGTTGTGGACAACCCTTTAAATTGTCCTCTATTCTATTATAACTACAATCTAAATTTTCACCAATAACATCTGGGCAATGTTCTAGACTTGTTATACGAGTGTGGGTACAAATAAAACTTCCTCCTACTTTTTTAGGTGCCCCCTCTAAAGAAGTTAACTCCGTATTATCTGTACAAATAAAATCTCCACCCACTTTAGAAGGAGCGCCATTTAAATCACGTATACCACTTCGACTACATACAAAGCCAAGACCTATTTCTTTAGGAGCATATGCTAGAGATCCTAAATTAGGAACAGCTACACAATACATATTAGCTTTAACTTTTACTGGTCCACTTTTTAAACTTACTAATTCGTGGTTATTACCACAATGAAAGTCTCCACAAATAATTTTAGGTACATATTTTAAACTTTTTAAAGGATTACCTGAACAATCTACAGCTCCCCTCATTCCTTTAGGAATAAACCTCAAAGAATGTAATTTATTATCAGCACAAGAAAAAGAACCATAAACTTCTTTTGGTGCACCTTTTAAACTCTCCAATAGGTTTTTAGAACAATCAAAAGAACCCTTTACTATTACTTTAGACCAATCTGGTAATTGTGTAAGACTAGAGCGAGAAAAATCTATATTTCTATCAATAACATAACCTTCTGGCAAATTATATATATCTAAATAACCATCTGTAATATTATGAATTAATCCTACCCCTAAAATATCTTCTATTCCGAACCTATTCTTTTTTATAAAAGATCTTACAGCTACCATAGTAGCGGCATCTGGTTTCTCATTATGTGTACCAACACATTTTTCTACACTACCTAATTCCATGTATAAAGTTGCACGATGTTCCCATTCTCCGGCATCATTTAATTTTCTAATAGAATAAATATCAGCGGTTTGTCTACTTAACCAGTTTTTTATACCTATTACTCTGTATTCTTTCAAAACAGCTTCATTTGTAGTAAGTCTAAAAACTCTAAAACCATCTCCAAGATCATCTATAAACTGCACACCTGGATCTACATCTTCTACAACTTTCTGTGAAACCATATTCATATTTTCTTAACCTTTAATTTAAGCCTGCCTTAGTATAATAGAAAAAAACTAAAAAACAACCTTGAAAAGCTATCTAAAAGCATTATATTTTTTGCATAAAAGGAGTACAAAAATATGTTTAAACCATTACATAATTATGTTTTACTCGAAAGATTAGAAGAAGAAAACAAAACTGCTGGTGGAATCATTATTCCTGATACAGCAAAAGAAAAACCTTCTCGTGCTCGTGTTGTAGCTACAGGTGACGGTATCTTTGAAAATGGTCAAAAAGTTCCTGTATCTGTAAAACCTGGCGATGTTATCTTGTTTGCTAAATGGGCATCTTCAGCAAACGAAGTAAAAATCGAAGGTAAAGATTACGTTTTAATAAAAGAATCCGATATTTTAGGTATTTTATAAAGAGGTTAAACTATGGCAAAAGATATTGCTTTTGATACAGATAAATTAGCAGCAGGTGTAGATAAATTAGCAAATGCTGTAAAAATCACAATGGGTCCTAAAGGACGTACTGTTGTTATCGAAAAAGCTTATGGTTCTCCAGTCGCAACAAAAGACGGTGTAACTGTAGCTAAAGAAGTTTCTTTAAAAGATCCTGCCGAAAATATCGGTGCTAAAATGATTCAAGAAGTTGCTAAACGTGCCGGTGATAGCGCTGGTGACGGTACAACAACAGCAACTGTTTTGGCTCAAAAACTATTTAAAGAAGGTCGCCGTGTTATAGCTGCCGGTATGAATCCTATGGATATCAAACGCGGTATCGATATAGCTGTATCTGCAGTTGTTGAAGATATTGAAAAACAC
>JAKSTE010000008.1 GCA_024402735.1 Alphaproteobacteria bacterium | reverse complement strand
GTATAAAGTTTTGTAAAAACAATATGTTATATGTTATTTCATGTGAAATTAGTATATTTTATTTATGCACAATATAAAACCGTCACCTGTTTCGGACGGATGTAGTGTATAGTCAAATTTATATTTTTGTTTTGCTAACGAAATTTCATTGTTAATTTCCCGGCCTTTTAATAAAAAAAGCCGGTATTTTTTATGTGCTACATAGTCTAATATTTTGGTTAAATGTGCAAAAGCACGTGCGGTAAATACAAAATTGCCGGTATTTGCCGGTATTTTAGTTAAATATTTTTCTATACGGTCATTTACAATAGATAAGTTTGGTAGTTCTAATTGTTTTTTTAGCTCTTCTAAAAATTTTGTCTTTTTAGTAATTGATTCTATACAGGTTACATTGAAGCCTAATATTGCTAAAACAACCCCAGGAAATCCAGCACCACTACCAAGATCTATAATGTTTGCGTCTTTTGAAATAAATTTCGCTAATTGAGCACTGTCTTCAAAGTGTCTGTGCTCTATATCAGTTAATGTGCTTGGAGCTACTAAATTCATTTTTTTAGACCATTCTTTTAGTAGCTTTGCATATTGTTCAAATTTGACTTTGGTATCCATGTGTTATATTCTATCATTGATTTGCTATGAATAAAGTAGAAAGTTTATTTAATAATCGTTTAATGTATGCAATGGCCGCATGCGTGGTTGCTTTTTCTTTGTCTTTTTTTGTTAATACAAAAGATGAGTCTAAATTAGAGGTTTATAATTCTAATTACGGTAATTTTTTAGCAGCCCAACATGCTGTATATATGAATGATTTTGAGTCTGCTAGTAAACTAATGTCATCTGTAAAATCAGATAAAAAATCAGTCGTAAACACGAAAATATTAGTGGATTTTTTAAATGGTACAATTGTCTCTGATGCCCAAAAATTAAAGGATGATAAAAGTCTTTCTGGCAGATTGATTTATGATGCTTATTTGGTTAAAGAAGCCAAGTGGCAAGAGGTTTATAATAGACATTATAAAGAAGATTCTGCTTTGTTGGCACCTTTGCGGATTTTTTCTGCTGTTAAAGTAGGTAAGTACAAAGAGGCAGAGAAATTTATAAAGGATTTAAAAACAACAGATTCTTGGAAAAGTTTTGTTCGTGGACAAATAGCTGTTTTAAAAGGCGATATAGATAAAGCAGCAAAGGAATTTGCGAATGTTCACCCTGATTTTATGAATGTAAATGATTATTTGTATTTAATGTCTTTTTACAAAGAACACGGTATGGACGAAGATGTTGATATATTACGCACAGATTTTATGGCTAAACCGTCTGGGATGTATGTTTTAAATTATAATGATATCCCAGATTGGAAGAACTATACAGGTTACGAAAATAATTTAGCTTTTAGTGTATTACAAACTGTATCTCATGCACAAATAATGCTTTATACAGATTTGTCTTTAATGTTATTGCGTTTTTCACAGGTAATTGGACCAGATATAGACGTTAATGCTATAAATTATTATTTGGGATTATATTTATATAGAAATCATGGTGATTTTGAAAAATGTTTCAACAATATTGATAATAATAGTTTGTTGTTTTTGTTTGGACAGTTTAAATCTGTAGAATCAACGAATGATATTAACAAGTTGTATAACATTGTACATAAGAATCCGTTGTTTATTCCAGCTGAAAACAAGTTGGTTTTATATTATATACAAAATGGTAAAAAACACGCTGCGTTAAAGACAGTTAATAATGCTTTAAGAAATAAAAATCTTAGTGATTTAGGACGGCAATATTTTTTAAAGCAGAGAGCAAATATATATTTAATGTTTGGAGATATTAAATCGGCACAACGTGATGTAGATTATGCATCAGAAAATGAGTTCTTAGATGATGATATTCTTGTTTTACAATCAAGAATATGGGTTGCTCAAAAAAAGAATTTAGAAAAAGCTTATAAATATGCCATGTCTTTAGTAAAAAAAGACACTTCTGATGTTTTAGCTTGGGATATACTAGGTACTGTTGTTGCGGAAACAGAAGGAATAGATGCTGCTTTGGATGTTGTTGAAAGAGTAGGGGCTATTTCTATAAATACTTCTTCTTTATTTGAACATCTTGGAGATTTATATATAAAGAAAGATGATGTACAAAAAGCAAAGGCTGCTTATATTAGGGCTATTGATTTATCTGATGATGGTTTAGTGATTGTCCCTAAAATACAAAATAAATTAAGGAAAATAAAATGAGAGTAGGGGTTTTAGGTGCTGGTGCTTGGGGAACAGCATTAGCTTATACTTGCGCTAATTCTGGTAATGATGTAATTCATTGGGGTTTTAATGGTGTTTTTGATGGTTTGGTTGATTTACAAAAACCAAATTCTGTTTCTAGAACAGATAATATGAATGATTTAATGGATTCTGAATTATTGTTAATAGTGACTCCAGCGGCTTTTTTTAGAGAAACGGTAAAAAAATTAAAGGAATACTATAAAAATCAACCTGTTTTAATTTGTACGAAAGGTATGGAAGCCCAATCCGGAATGTTTATGTCAGAAATATTACAAACAGAATTACCTGAATGTAAAAATTTTGGTGTGTTATCAGGTCCACAATTTGCCCGTGAAGTTGCTGTAGGTGTTCCTACGGGGTCTACATTAGCAGGTAACCAAATAATTAAAAATTTAGGACATATAGCTTTGTCTAAATTGTATCTAGAGGATTCAGATGATGTTATAGGTGCACAGTTATGTGGGGTTGGTAAAAATGCAGAGTCTTTAATATCTGGTTATTTGACTATAAAAGCATTAGGTGAAAATGAAAGGGCGTTGGTTTTTACTAGAGCTTGGAATGAAATTGTTTCTATAGCAGAAAAAATGGGAGCTAAATGTAGTACTTTTGCAGGATTGTGTGGAGTTGGTGATTTATTTTTGTCTGCTACATCCGCGACTAGTAGAAATTTCTCTGCTGGGATGGCTATTGCGAAAGGTGAAGAGTATACAGGAACCGTTGAAGGTATTTATGCCTTGTGTGGATTAATAAATAGAGCTCATAATTTGGGTGTAGATACACCTGTTTTGTGTGATATGAAAAGTAAATTACATATAAATGATTAATTTATTTTCTTTCAAACATTACATCTAAATCAGATATAGGTATAATTTTATATACAGGGCGACCGTGGTTGCATTCTGATCCGTGTTCTGTACGTTCTATATCTCTTAGCAAAGCATCCATTTGTTCATAATTTAACTTTTGTCCTGCTCTTACAGAATGATGACATGCATAATTAGCTAGTTTTAAATGTAGTTTTTCTTTTATTTTTACAGAATGTCCATTTGAACGAACTTCTTCTGCTATTTCGTGTAAGCATTTTTCCCAGTCTAAATCCCAATCAGCAGGTTTCTCAAATATAGCTATAGCATTATCTCCAAATTGTTCTAATTGTAATCCAGATTCGTTTATTTCATCTGCTATAGATAAAACAGCAATAACATCTTCTTTGCGTAATGTTATAATTATTGGTGATAATAATGGTTGTTTTTTTATCGTTTTTGTACGTAATTTTTCATAAGTAATTCTTTCATGTGCGGCATGTTGATCTACTATAACAAAGCCATCTTTATTTTCTGCCAATATATATTTATTATTTAATTGTCCTATAACTCTTCCTAATGGCAAATCGGCAACAAATTCGTCCGGATTTAACGCTTTTAACACAGTTGTTTCAAAATCACTAAAATCAAATTCTGTAGAATTATCTGTTTCTTCTTCTGATTCTTCTGGTGAATTAAAATTTATCACAAAATCATTTACAGAAGGTCTTTTTGATGATCCAAAGTTGTTAATGTGTTTTAGCATTTGATTTGCTGTATCTTCTACAAGTGTTTCTGATAAAGCTTCTCTTAAGCTTTTAATAATAAAAGATCTAACATGATTAGGTTCTAGAAAATGTACCTCTGTTTTTGCTGGTGATACATTAACGTCTACATTTGAAGTAGGTAGATCTAGATATAAGGCACATAACGGAAATTCACGTGCATGCATTACGTCCATATATGCGGCTCTTAAAGCAGATACAAGAATTTTATCTTTTACAGGACGTCCATTAACAAACAAATATTGATCTATAGAAGAAGCTCTTCTTAAAGTTGGTTTTGATATAAAACCGTATAAATGCATGTCAGATGATGAAGATCTTTTGTTTATCGTTATCAAATTATCTCTGGCATCTTCGCCCATAATACAAATAGCTCTTTCTTTTAACTCAGAATCTTTTTGAAAAAACCATTTGTTATTTAATACAAATCCTACGTCCGGACGGGCTACAGCTAATCTTTTTACCGTTTCTAAAACGGCTAGCAATTCTGCGTGGTCAGAATGTAAAAATTTTAATCGGGCAGGTGTTTTTGAAAATAAATTTTTTACTTGTATACGTGTACCACTTTCCCAATCAGAAGGTTTGATTTCTCCTGTGTCGGCATTAAGCTGCCAACCGTTTCTTGTCTTCCCATTATGTGTGTCTATAAACATATGAGATACAGAAGCTATGGATGGTAATGCTTCCCCACGAAATCCCATAAAAGAAATATTAGATAGATCGTTTTCTGGTAATTTTGATGTTGCGTGTCTTAAAATAGAATTCAATAAATCTTCTTTTGACATGCCAGATCCATTATCTATAACAGATATAAGTGTTCTGCCACCATCAACGACATCTATTAAAATTTGATCTGCACCAGCATCTAGAGCATTTTCTACCAATTCTTTAACAACACTTGCTGGACGTTCTACTACTTCACCAGCAGCTATTTGATTAACTAAAAAATCAGGTAAAACTCTGACTGACATTTTATTCTTTAAATTTTACATCCAATATTTCAAATTCTTTTTCACCACTTGGCAATTTAACTGTACAAGTGTCACCAACACATCTACCTATCAATGCTTTTCCAACAGGAGAAGTACAAGATATAACCATTTTCCCGTCTGATTCTATGTCCGATAAAATACGACATTGCATTTTGTTGCCATCTTCATCTTCTGCTATAACTTTAGCACCAAACATAACACGGTTGCCTGTTAAACTATCAACATCAATAACATCTGCGTTTTCTATAACAGATTCTATAAATTGAATACGTTTATCTATCTGGCGCTGTTTTTCTTTTGCAGCGCTATAATCTGCATTTTCTGATAAGTCGCCTAAAGATCTTGCCCACTGGACAACTTTTAATATTTCTGGTCTTTGGTTTTCTTTTAAATCTTTTAATTCTTTCAACAAAGCGTCAAAACCTTGTCGTGAAACTGGTTTTTTTTCCATCTTTATCAACCTTTACATTACGTAATACATTATACCATTCATTTTAATTTTGCAATTATCATTTCAAACTATTATAATTAACGGAAATTGTAGGTGTTTTTATTGAAAATAATAAATAAATTTTTAATGAGACGTTTTTTTGCTGGATTTTTTCTAGTAATGTTGACGGTGTGTGGGGTTATTTTTGCAATAACTTTTGTTGAAAGATTACCATCAAATCCAACGGCTATAGCGGCTTTAATGGATTCTTGGGTTAGGTTGTTAGAGTATATACCGATGTTTTTACCTTTGGCTGTATTTATGGGAACGTTGGTTGCTTATTATAATTTAACCAGATCTTCGGAAGCGATAATCATTTCTTCTGCAGGTAGGTCTCCATATCAATCTGCAACACCTTTTTTAATTGGTGCTTTTGTCATTGGAATAATAGCTGCAACAATTATTAATCCTTATTCTGTAAATTTGAGTAAAAAAAATATTTCTGATTATCATTTAAAGATGATAGATAATTCCATATGGCTTAGAGAATCTTCTGATGCTGGTTTTTTAACTACACATGCTCAAAATATGACTATGAAAAATGGTAATATTGTATTTAATAAGGTTAATTTATATATACAAGATACAAATTTTAAATTGGTAGAAAGAGTTTCGTCAAAGGAAGCAGTTTTATCTAAAAATGATATAGAAGTTAAAAATGCCACAGTTACAGATTCTGAAGGTTTATCTAAAAAAGAGAAAAACAAACATATTGCTACTTCTTTAAATCCACAGACTGTATTAGATCGTTATTTACAACCTAAACAAATTTCATTTTGGGAACTTCCTTCTTTTATAATAAAAATGAATAAAATAGGGGCCCCGATTAGAGGACACTTAATTCAATTTTGGACATTGTTGTTCTTGCCTTTAACTATGATAGCAATGGCTGTATTGGGGATAGCTTTTTCTCAAACGCGTCAGCGTAGAAATTATAGTTTTGGTGTGAAGTTTAGTATAGGTATTTTAACTTGTTTTGTCATATATTTTATTGTTAATTTTTTTAATGCTTTGGGAGCAACTGGAGCTTTACCACCTTTGTTATCTATTGTGGCACCCCAGTTGATAATAATTGCAGGTGCTGGTACCTTTATAACAAGCTTTGATACAATATAAGGATTAAGCAACATGTCTTCTTTGTACCGCAAACATAAACAAAAGAATAAATATAAATATGTATTCATAGTAGTGTTATTGGTATTACTGTTGTTGATGATTATTTCTTTTTCTGCTGATCAGCATTTAACAGAGGTTGTTTTATTCCCATGAACTATATAGATGTTTTTTTGGAAGCTTTAATAGCTGAAAAAGGCAGAAGCCAAAAGACGTTAGAATCTTATTCTTCAGATTTATATGCAGCACAAAATACCTTGGGTGATTTGTTGTCTGTGACTAATAAACAGGTTCAAGATTATTTGTCTCATTTACCGGACAAACCTTCAAGTATAGCTAGAAAAGCTAGTGCATTAAGAAGTTTTTATAAGTTTTTAATGTTAGAAAAAGTAATTACTGTAAATCCTGTTAAGAATTTAGAACTTCCAAAAAGAGGACGTCCTCTTCCTAAATATTTATCTGTTGAAGAAATAGAATTATTAATATCTTCTGCTGGAGATGTTAAAAATTCTATTAGATTAAGATGTATGATAGAGTTGTTGTATGCTTCTGGATTACGTGTTTCTGAATTGTGTGAATTACCATTAACTGCAAATTTAGGAAATAAATTATTGATTCATGGTAAAGGTGCAAAAGAACGTATGGTTCCTATGCACGAGTCTGCACAAAATGCTTTACGCAAATGGCTAGAGTGCCGTGGAGATGTAAATTCTAAGTATGTTTTTCCTTCTGGTGGCAAAACAGGACATGTAACAAGAGATGGTTTTTTTGAAATATTAAAAAAATGTGCTGTATTATCCGGTATATCTCCTGATAAAGTAAGCCCGCATGTATTACGACACTCTTTTGCTTCTCATTTATTAGCTGGTGGTGCAAATTTACGTGTTATACAAACTATGCTTGGACACGAGGATATTTCCACTACACAAATTTATACTCATGTGTTGCCTGAAAATTTACGTAATATTGTTGAATCTGCACATCCTTTATCAAATAAAAATATAGGACTAAAAAGTGATAAGTAAATGTGATCATCCTGGATGTACAAAAGCCGGAACTTGTCGTGCACCTAAAACACGAGATTTAAAAGATTATTGGTGGTTCTGTAAAGAACACGCTGCAGAATATAACAAAAATTGGAATTACTATGCCGATATGACCCCTGATGAAATAGAAGCTGATTGGGAAAAAGAAACTTTTGGTACTTCATCAAAAAATAAAGAACAAGCTGCAAAAGATGAAGCCGATTATATTAATTTTCTAAATGATTTTATAACCGGTCGAAGCACATACGATAGAGTGGCTTCTAAAAAAGTATTACCAACTAAAATTTCTTCTGCGTTTTCTGTGCTGGGGTTAAATATAACGGCATCTTGGCGTGAAGTAGGGGCTAAATATCGTGCATTAGCTAAAAAATATCATCCAGATATAACGCATAATAAAACAGATTCTACTGCTGAGTTTACTCGTGTAACAAATGCATATGAAGTGTTAAAAAAGTATTTTAAAGAAAATTAAAAAAACGCCATAAAGGCGTTTTTTTTACTAAAGAATTTATACTTTATAAACCTTTAGGTGTATCCATTTTAATTGTTGATACTTTTGCGTCTAAAGCATCTATTACGTCATCTGTAATATCTAAATTAGAAACTTTTTTACCAATACGAGCCATACGGCCGTCAATTACAATAGATAAATCTTTTTTCTCAATGATAGCTTCTATAACAGGATCCAGATGTTTCTTCTGTATAGTGTTTAACGCATCTTGATAAGAAGCTTCTATGCTTTGTGCGCGTTCTGCTAAATCACGTTGTAATTTGTTTACTCTGTTTTGATAATCAACTACACGGCGTTGTAAAGCTTCGTTTGATAATATATCTTGTGATTTTTCAATTTCTTTTTTTTCTTTTTCTAATTCTTTCTGTTCTTTTTCTAAAGATGAACGTAACTTTGATTCAAAATTTTCACGTTGTTTACGTAAATCTTTTAAAGCGACTGCTTCTACTTGGATTTTATCCATACGAACAATAGCTATACGTAAATCAGATGCTACGGCAGCAGAACTATCTACATGAGCGACAGCTTCAGATGTTGATGCTGATGCTTTATGCATACTAGAAAGAGAAACTATACCACATAAAGCGATTGTTATTACAGATACAGCCATTATGCTCATTTTTGAATATTTTTTAACAACAGGATTTTCAATAATCTCATTAATTTTTTGCATTTTATCCTTCCTTTATATTTTTTGTTTGAAGAGAATATAGCAATATTTCCCAAAAAACGCAAAATATTTTTATCTAGCCGGAGAGATTCTAATCTCAATACGTCTATTAGTTAATCTACCTATGTCATCTTGGGAAGCAATAGGTCTAGAAGCTCCTCTACCTACAATAAACATTCTAGATGTTGATATGTTTTTTTGAGAAAAATATACACCAATCCTTTGAGCCATATCCAAAGATAAAGCATATGTTGCGTGAGAATCTTTCATTGAATCTGTATATCCTGCTATTTCAATAAATGTCGCATCATATTCTTTTAAAATATTTGAAATAATATTTAGTGTGTCGTTTCCTTCTGGAGATATGTCTGCTATATTCGTTTCCATTATAGCATCTCTTACTAAAACAATTATGACATCTGTGCCGGCTCTTTGTACGGAAAAACCAGGTTTCCTAATGCTGTCATATAATTTGTATTCCAAATTAGCCATATAATTAATTAATGCATAATTATCATTATTGTTTTTATCTCCGTATTGCATGTTTGGAGATAAGACTCCATCAGATGTTATTATCTTTCCGCCTTTTCCCATGTATACCGGAATTTTTGCTTGTTTGGCTGTATCGGTCATGTCTGTAAAACTAACTCCAGATAAATATTGTGGCCATGTGTTTCTGTTTGGACTGTGATAAGTCATACAACCAATTAATGTGCACAAAGGTAGTAAATATAAAAATTTGTTTAATAAATTCATTGTATCGTAAATGAAATTTGATTATCTCCAGATTTCATGCATAAATTTTCTGATGATGAAGATCCGTTAATAGATATTTCTTGTGACCATTTAGGTTTTGCTGTTATAAAATAAGAACAGTCTTCATATGTTAAATTAACTAAATTTATTGAAAAACTTTTATTGTCGTAATTTGGTTTGATAGACCAATCAGACCCACCTATTGGCGCAGAATTATTTTTTAAAACACCAGATTTTATTAAAAAATCTATAGATACAGGAGAATAATCTGTAGAGTAAGACAAGAGTAATTTTGTTTTATTGACTATGTCTTCCAAGGTTGAACTGGCTACGAGTCTTTGTTGTCTGTTTTTTATAGATGTGTACATAGTAATTGTTGCAGCTGTCATAATACCAGTTATTGCTAATACACCAATTACTTCTATTAAAGAACGACCGTATTCTTCTCTCATTTTTACCCTTTATTTTGATATGTTTATCAATTCTGCGTCTTCAAATAAATTCATTGCACTTGCAATCATTGGATCGGCTTCCACGTTTGTTTTTATGGTTTCGTTTGTTGTTGGTGTATGTTCTGATGTTATTACACGTTCTAATATCCAAGATTTACCAGTTTTGTCTTGTAACCATAAAGTTAATTTTTTTGCAAAATCTTTATCTTCTTTGCGATCAAAATATTTTATTTTTCCATCTACAAATTCAATTATTTCAATGTTATTAATGTAGTAATTATGAAGCATAATTTCTCGAGAGTTTTGTAGAAGATCAGCTAACTCTTCAGAGGAGTTCAAAATTAATTCTTTTTTTTCTGGTTTTTGTTCTGCTTGAATTTGTGGTGCTGTTTGTTGTTTTAATAATTCTTGAACAGAAGGCATGTCTGCAATATGTATTAATCTAACAATTAACATATCAAAACATTGTTTTTGATTGTTTGATGATTGTAGTTCAGACATAGCAGCAACCAAAACTTGCCATATACGAGATAAAGTGTTTAAAGAAATGTTTTCATTTATTTGTTTTATAACTTCTCGTTGATCTACAGTATATGGAGATGATGTTGCGTTTTGTATACCTATGCGTGGGTGCATGCGAGTAGCCCAGTGTGTCCATTCCATCATATCATTTAACAACATTGTTAAATCTGCACCGTTGTTATAAATTTCATCTAATTTTGATAAAGCTAAACTTACATCTTTTGATAAAATTATTCTCATAAAGTCTACGACGGTTCTTCTGTCTGTTCTTTTTAACATGTCTAAAACCGCAACTTCATCAACATGTCCAGCAGTTTGTGCTATGGCTTGATCTAACAAAGATAAACCATCTCTTACAGAACCGTCAGCAGACCTTGCTAATAATTCGTTTGCTCCATCGGATAATTCAACTTTTTCCTGTTTTGCAATCCAGGCAAAGTGTTTTTTTAGTGTTTCTACTGGTACGCGTGCTAAATCAAAACGTTGGCAACGTGATAATATAGTAATAGGAACTTTTCTTATTTCTGTTGTTGCTAATATGAATATAACGTGTGCAGGTGGTTCTTCTAATGTTTTTAATAATGCGTTGAACGCGCTTGCAGATAACATATGTACTTCGTCAATTATATATACTTTATATCTAGCATTTGTAGGTCTGTATAATGCTGCATCTAAAATTTCTCTCATGTTATCAACGCCTGTATGAGAAGCTGCGTCGATTTCCATAACGTCAATATGTTGTCCGGCTGCAATAGCTCGACAATTTTCACATTCACAACAAGGTTTAGAGGTTGCATGATCTGAAGATAGACAGTTTAGGGCTTTTGCTAATATTCTGGCGGTACTTGTTTTTCCCGTGCCTCTTATACCTGTAAATATGTAAGCGTGAGCAATACGTCCAGTATTTATAGCTGTCGTTAATGTTTTAACCAGAACATCTTGACCTATAAGAGAATCAAAATCCTGACTTCGATATTTTCTTGCTAAAACTGTATAATTGTCTTCCATGCTAAACTTCCTTTGGAAGGAAGCATAGCAAATTAATAGGTTATTTCAATAAAAATAACATATGTTTTATTTTAAATTTGTAATGAATTCAGGAAGTTCTATTTCTTCGTCTTCTGATGTTTCAGATGTTTCTGTTTCTGTAGATGTTTCTATTGTGTCTACTGTTTCATCTGTAATAGGAGTTTTGTCATGAGGGTCTCTTTGAAAGTCTATTTTTCCCTGTTCTTCATTGACTATACGTCCGTAATGTTCCGCAGCTTGTAACAAACGTTCTCTTTCTATTTCGTCTGTTGTTTGACGTGCTAAATCGATATATTGTTTTCTTTTTTGACGCCATTTGTGACAGCGTTGAATCATCTGACCTACAGACGTTTGATTTTTTTTATTTTGCATATCTTTTCTTTTTAATGGAAGTTGGTTTTATTTTAGATAAGTATCAACTTATCTTCTTCTATAACAGATATGTTAGTTTATCTTAAAACCAATTGCAATATTTTTTTGCAATTGCTATGCTTTTCCTTGTAGGAGGGAGCTTTTGCGAAAACAAAGCGGAAATTTTTTATTACAGGCATTGTTGGCGCTAACGCTTGTTTTTGCTTTTATGCCATTTTTATCAAGTAGACTCTCTTCTAGGGGTGTTGATGCAAAAATGTATGCAGCTACAGAACAAATAGAAAATTTGCATACTGCCGCTAGAATTTACATAAGAGAACAAAAAGATTCTTTGCAATATGAAAAGAAGATTGTTGCTGGAGATGAAATAGCCGATATGCTAGAGAGTTATGGTTTGCCTATGGGGTTTGTGCCAAGAACAGGATTTAATCAAAATATAACATTAACTATAGATAAAAAACCTGAAGATATGTCGGTTTATATAACGTTGGATAAAGGGGATTTGTCTAATGTACAATTAACAGAGTTATCTAGAAGAATAGGTTTTTATGCTAACTTTGTTGATAACGAAATAAATATAACCGTACCATTAGATAGTGTTTATTCTGATATTGTTACAAAAAAAGAATCTTACAATAATAACACTGGCTTTTTATCTAACTTGGATATGGGAAACAATAATATAAATAAAATAGGGAATATATACGCTAGAAATGGTGAGTTTGAGACAGCTCAATTTTCATCTTTAGTTTCTACTGGTTTAGAAAACGGACGTAAAAATAAGAATAAAATTTCAGATATTTATGCAGATAAAACAATTTTTCAAAGTGTAAACGGAGAAGCTGCTTTATCTTTGGTAAGAGGTGAATTAAATGTAAATAATTTATCTGCAAGAACTATATCAAAATATGGAAATGCAGGAAATTTAATATCTGATTCTGCGGCTGTTTATGATTTTTCTATGGCAGAAGATAAAACTGGTTTTGTTGGACCTTTTGATTGGTTTGTACATGGTGCAGTCG
This sequence comes from Alphaproteobacteria bacterium, assembly GCA_024402735.1. Classification (GTDB taxonomy): domain Bacteria; phylum Pseudomonadota; class Alphaproteobacteria; order Rs-D84; family Rs-D84; genus Enterousia. The sequence continues at coordinate 3,912 of JAKSTE010000008.1, read as the reverse complement.
AAGCAAGTAATATAAATTTCTCTATTGAAAGATTAGATATTTCTTCTGTATTAAATGCTTCACTAGGACAAGATGTTTATGTTAATCCATATGAGTTAGAATATAGTACTAATTCGGGAATAGAAACAGATACAATTTCTGTTTCTAATATAACGTTAAGAGACCAGACATCATATGGTTTGTTAAATGGAAAAACAGGGGCTGTTATTGTAGATATTAGACCAGCGGGAACTTCTTTTCTACCGGATGTATATATAAATTCTTTGAATAATGATGATTTTAAAATAATAGATGATTACAAGGATACAACTGGTAAAACAGTTAGTTGTAAAGAAATAATAGATAGTTTAAATGGTGTTTATAATAAAAATTCATTGGCACAACATATTATTTGTGAATATGTTTTTTGGCAACGACTTGAAAACAGAATAAATATAAAACAATGTTTATTGAGTGGACGTAATGACTGTATATAATAAATATCTTTTTTATGATCATATGCAACAAGATAATTCTCAGCGAGGATCGTCTACGTTAGAGGTTTTGCTTTCTATTGCTATTATACTAATAGTTTCTCCGTTTTTATATTCCCAAATAATAGATGTTACACATAATATACAAGATATATCTGTTGCTAATAAAATAGTTAATATAAAAGATGGAGCTGTAAATTTTTTGAGGGTGAATTACACTAATTGGCCAGATGAAGCAGAATTACAAATGGACACAAAACAATTAGCAGAAGTGTCTACAGATGCTCGTGTGGGTTTTATAGATAAATACAAAGCAAGTACTACAACCATTGTTGATATGTATTTAGCATTTAGTTTTGATAATAAACAATTAAGAGTATCTAATATAGCTAAACATATAGGACAAGATGCGGCAATAGTTATGGATGATGGAGTTGCTTATTCTGCGTCCTGGGCTGTATCGGCTCCGGATTTTAAAACAGGTGATTTGATTTATAAAATCAGTAAAGATTTTAGTGAACAAGATAAATCAAAATATCTTCATAGAGCAACAATGGGTGAAGACAATTTAAATGTTATGCACAGAGATTTGTATATGAATGGTTTTGATTTGTTGGATTCTGGAAATATTTCTTCTGTATCTGCAAATATTGTAAGCGCAAATACATCATTCATAGAATCGGATTTGATTGATGCCGAAACGGTATATTTTGCTGGTGGTGCAAATATGAATGCAAATGATGTAGCTATTGGTTCTTTGCGTGTTACAGATGATATAAATGGTTTTAAGAATATTGTAGTAGATAGTATAAATGGAAATACTTTTTCAACAAAAGGATACGTTATAGCTGATTCTGTAAAAGTTAATAATTCTGTTAATGTATCGGGGGACATGATTTTAAAATCTGATTCTGCCAAAACAATAAGTGGTTTTTCTGGTGTAAAGGCAAATTCTGTTGCCACATCATTTTTGTCTGCTACAGATATAATGTTTTATGAAAATTATGGGTTAACAGTTTCGGGAGAGTTGCTCTTATCTTCTGTGGCACCGTTGAAAGTAGGTAATTGGGTTTTTCCTACAACAACTCCTCCTAAATTTACGGTTTTCAAATTAAACAGAGCGTCTATTACAAATGTGCCTAATGCTAACGAATATAAGAAATTAATCGATAAAGATTGGAATATGAATTAATGAAGATATGTAAAAAGAATCTTTATAATGATCAACAAAAAGGCTCTATGCTTATAGAGTTGATGATGTCTATAGCTTTGGCGGCCATAGTTATTCCTTTTATATTTAAATATCAACAAAATACAATAGCTAGAGAGAAGAATATAGCCGTCACAAGACAAATGGAAAACGTTGAACATGCTTTAGAAAGGTATATTATAGCTAATAAAACAGAATTAATGTTACCTGTTGGAAAAAATATTACTCGAGTAAAAATATCTGATTTGTCTGAATATGGATTGTCTGAAGATGTTATTGATGATTATGGGGATCAATATCAATTAAGAATATTAAAAACAGCAAATGTTGATAACAAATCTGTATTGCAGGGTGTTGTTATTTTAACAAATAACGAAATTAGCCCTTTAAGAACAAGAGAGATAGTAAATATTGGTGGCGGTAAGATAGGTTTTGTTGAAGGAAGTTCAACTCATGGTGCGTTTGGGGCTTTTCATACAAATAGTGTTGATTATGATATAAATACCTCCAACGGGATTATAAAAACAACTGATGTAACAAGGGGCGATGTTCAATACTTGTGGAGATTACCATCTGGTAATGTTTTAGATTCTACAATGTTAAGTTCATTAAATTTATCTGGTCATGATATAGTTAATACCATGTTTTTAAATTCTGTTTCGGGTGTTTTTGATGAAAAATTAAAAATCGGTAAATCAACTGTTGATACATTAACTTTTCAGACTCGTACAGATATAGATTCATCATATTCAACAAATTCTGCTGTTGTATCTGGAATTTTAACATCTGATTCTAGAGATTTAAATATTTTAGGATCTTTATCTTTGTCTGATTCTGCTAAAGTTTCTTCTTTTGAAACGAATGATTTGTATACAAATACATTAACTTTGTCTGGATTGTCTATAGTGTCATCTGATAAACCTGCTGTATTACAGATAAATGAAAATTTAGATGTTGTTACTGGTACAATAGCTGCGTTGTATGTTACTGTTGGGTATACAGGATCTGTTACACCGAGATTGGTTGTAAATAAAAGAATACAGGATTCTATAGATTCTAGTTATTATTGGGATGTTGAGAACCAAGAGGCTCGTTTTGCAGATGCATCTTTTGCGGAACTTTCAAGAATGGCTGTTTTAGTTTCTGCTAAAGAAAGTGTTTCTGGAACTGCATCATCATCATTATTTGGTAGTGTTTCTTCCAACACAAATGCTACAGTAGCTGATTATCTAAATGCTTTAAAGAGTATAAAAACATCTGTTGAAAACAAATATCATTTATTGAATTTAAAATAAATTATGATATAAATTATTTGATATGAAGATAGTATGTGATTTTTGTAAAACAGAGTATTCATTAGATAGAATACCTTCTACTTCTGTTAAGTGTGCTGTATGTGGCCATACTTGGGTGCCGCGTCGTCCTTTGAAGCAGAATTTGGTTTTAAAATTTTTAGCAGCATTATGCGCTTTAATAGCAGCTTGTGTTTTTGCTGTTGTTGTTATAGTTAATTATCAATCTCACATAGAAAAGAAAAAACCGATAATAGCTCGTATTGATAAAAATGGCGTTAATGTTATTGTAGAAGAAGGTGTTGAATATATCTCTGTATCTGGAGCTGTTATTAATCAATCAGAAGATATATATGGGGTACCTAATATAAATATAATATCTTATGATAAGGATAAAAAACAAATAGCAAAACAAACTTTTTTACCCCCTGCAACATTATTAGAACCAAATTCTTCTGTTGGTTTTAAATATATATTAAATGTTGATCCTCAAATTGTTCAAAAAGTAGATGTTGAATTAAAGGATATGTGATGAAAAAGATAATAATGTCTTTGTTACTTTTTGTTGCTTTTATAGGTGTGTCTTTGGCAGTTGATCCAAGAATTAGTATTTTTTCTACAACTGTTGATTGGTCTGCTGTTACAGGATTAGGATTAAGACAATATACTGTTGATGTTGTTGGAAACAATAAAGATTTGATAAAACAAGGTTTGGTATTGTTTTATTTGGATGGTTTTCCTTGTTATGGTGAATCAGATAGTGTGCGTTTATGGATTTCTTCGAAAGGTAAAGTGTCTGGTAATTTGCGTTTAGTTTGTGTACACAAACCAGATAGTATAAATTTTGCTTGGCGAAATGCAGATGAAAAAGCTACTGATACAAAAACAGAAGGAATGATAACGTGTCCTGTTGATGGAGAGTATAGTTTAAAGTTAG
>JAKSTE010000077.1 GCA_024402735.1 Alphaproteobacteria bacterium | reverse complement strand
TAAGATATATTATTTTACTTTTATCTTTTTTTTTTAGATCGTCACCAGTGATAACAACAACGTCATAACCACAAGCTCGCAACAGCTCCGCAAAACCTACCTTTAGATCTTCCTGTGAAACTACATGCTTTGTTGTGTCGGACATGCTAGACCCCTAGACTATTTTTGTTTCTGTAATAATTCACGTATTATTATCAGCGGTTTATTAGCTTCTTTGTACAAAATCAATTCTTTACTTTGCTTTTTTGTGTTCATATTTTTGACTCCACAGTAAATACACGGAACGAAGATAGCTGTTTCCAGAGTAAGGTGGATTGACGTATTCGTCATATAAATGATTGATTGCCGCTGTATTTTTAGGGTCGTGTTGTATTAAATTTAATATTTGTAATCTTAATGTGTCTTTCTTTAATTCTAAGACACCTTTCTCTATCTCTTTTAGGACATTGTGTTTTTTGTTACGCAAATATCTCATAAACTCTTGAAAGCACAATAATAGAATTGGTGCTATAATGCTCGTAATAATGATAACCAAAATGTTTTCCATCTGTTATGCCTTCAAACATAAATTTTCTTTGAACAGCGCCCTATCTTCAAACTCTTGGCGTTTACCAATGTTGAAGTTAGAGATAGGACGTATAAAACCCATGCTGCGAGAAAAACATTCTACTGGTTGACGTTTTGAATTATCTAACATTTATACACTCCCATTTTTTTTAATACACTATAAATAGTATTTCTGTCTAAATTAAATTGTTTCCCTATATTAATAATAGACATACCTGACTGATATAAATGTACAATTTTGTCGTTTCTCGGTTTTAAGTTCAACCAACGTTTTTCTTGCCCTTTTTTATATATTTCTGGTCTAGTATATTTTAGGTCTGTTCTGCCTTTATTCCATACTATATCAGATCCACCGTGTCCATAAGCAAAACCTATTGGTTTCTTAAGAACATAATACGCATGTCTCATATTTTCTTCACGAGTAACCCATTCTAGATTATCAACGGTGTTGTGTGTAACATCTCCGTCTATATGGTTTACCTGTGGTTTGTTCTCTGGATTAGGTATAAACGCTTCTGCTACTAATCTATGAACTAAAAATCTTTTAGTAACCTTAGGTGCATATACTATTGTAGCTCTTAAATATCCTGTTCTATTAGGACAAGTTTTTTTAAGTTTTCCAGTTACTTTGTTTTTAAATCTTCCCCAAGAGCTAATTTGATAATTGGTTCCTGGTATATCTTTCCACTTTTCCATAACACGTCCTCTTTGTTACGTCCTATAATACTGATGTTGGCAGGCAATAGGACTTTTGCTTTTCGGGAGCTACCCTAGCCAACACTTATATAATACACTTTTTACAGTGTAATTTCAATCATTATTCTTCATCAACCCAAGTTAAAACGCCTTGAATGTTTTTCAACACTTGTGTTTTTGTATCATCATAACCTGTACCAAGCCATTCTGGTCGGATATTTGTTATTGCTTCCACAAATTCTTCATTCACTTCTGCTTGAGTTTCAGCAAGACCGGACAA
>JAKSTE010000076.1 GCA_024402735.1 Alphaproteobacteria bacterium | reverse complement strand
AGCAGACATATTGATTGAAAAAACTATGTCCGCTGTCACAGGTTCTTTGGGTGGCTAATAAAAAATACTGGACAAATACAAAAAATAAGATAATATTGTTATCGCTTTGGATGTTTAGCTCAGTTGGCTAGAGCATCTGCTTTACACGCAGAGGGTCAGGAGTTCGAGTCTCTTAACATCCACCAAGATTATAATATTGGAAACCGACATTTATGTCGGTTTTGTTTTTTTTTATTAAATTAATTTACAGATTCTAAAATTTTTAATTCTTTAGTACGAGGATCGTAATATTTTGGAGTGCCTTCGTATCCCATGGCTGCATGGTGAGAAGGAACCAAAAATTCTGGAAGAGGTGACGCTTTTCCTAACTGAACTTTTTTATATAATTCTTTTTGTTTTTCTGTTTTGTTGAGATACCATCTCTCTTGGAATGCTTCGATAGGTCTATTGTAATATCCTTGATATATAACGATATGTTTTTCTGCATCTAATTTCATGATATCCATTTTAGAATATAATTCTTCCTCTTTAGGTGTTTCAACATCTTTGCCATCTTTCTTTTCTATTTTAGTAGTTTTTTTCATACCTATCATTTCCACAAAACGATTGGCTGTATCCGGATCGTTTTGTCGCATAACAATTTTGGCTGCTGTTGTAGATATAATTGTGGCTGCAGCATCTGCACCATACCTTTCTTGAATTTGGTGTATGTCTTGTCCGATGATTAAATAAGATACTTTACATCCTCTACCTAAATCAGGTCCTTGTATAACAGCATCTAGTTTTTGCATTTTTGGCATTTCATCTAATACAAATAAAACAGGACATGGACCAACTTTTTCGCCATCTACAATAGTTCCTGGTATGTGTGCTAACAAATAGTTAGACATTAATTCTATAAATATACCTGTTATAGGATTTAAGGCTTGGGCATCAACCATGTTAATAGATAAGTACACACTAACAGGTTTTATTTTTCCATCTTTAGGATCTTTTACACCACGTAAATCAGAAAAATGAAAATCTGAATGACTTGTTCTATTTCTTACAGCGGCATTACGAAATATGGCCAAACCTTCCATCATTGTAGATAATATAGAACCTCTTTCCTTGTCAGGTGTATTTGCAAGTTGTGTCAATTCTGATATAGATCTTTGTGCATAAGCATATCTACGAGCTTCTTCAACAGCTTCTAGAAATAAGTCTTTCATTGGGTCTGCCATCATTACCATTTGCTCTCCTTGTCGACGACGTTCTTCCATTTCTTCCGCCATTGCAACTTGGCTGGCTGTTAACCAATCAAGAATCATAGATAAAGAAGCTTCCTTACCTCTCCATGCATCTGGTATATGAGTCCAAGTCCCAACATGTACATAATTAGTTAGGTTTAGTTCTTTTTTTTGTAACAAAGAGTAGGCTGCATATGCGTTAGGATCATTCATCATTGATAAGTAATAATCGCCTAAAATGACTGCGTCGTCATCATTGAATGTACCAGCATTTAGACGTGAATAAAAATAATCGTCTGCTCTAGCACGTTCTACTTTAGATACAATATA
>JAKSTE010000075.1 GCA_024402735.1 Alphaproteobacteria bacterium | reverse complement strand
GCATTATATGTGCCTTTCATTATAGCTAATGTGTCTTCTACAATTACTAATTCTTCATTTGTAGCAATCATATATACTTTGATTTTGCTATCTGGGGTACTGATTAAAGCTTCATCTACGCCTTTATATGCTACAGATTCATCGTTCTTTTTAGGATCTATTTTAATACCTAATTCTTCTAAACCTTCGCATATTTTAGCACGTACTAAATTGCCGTTTTCACCGATACCAGCAGTAAATACTAATGCATCAACATGGCCTAATTCAGCAATGTAAGAACCAATGTATTTTTTTGCTGTTTGAGCCAACATTTTAAATGCTAATTGGCATTCTTCTTTTTCTTTCATGTTTTCTTCTATATCACGACAATCAGAAAAACATTTTGTTATACCCATTAATCCGGATTTTTTGTTCATTTCATTTTGGATAGTTTCCATTGATAGACCTTTACGATCTGCAACATATGCAGGAATTGAAGGGTCTATATCACCGCAACGTGTTCCCATAACAAGACCAGCTGTTGGTGTCATACCCATGGAAGTATCTACAGATACACCATTGCGGATAGCTGTGATGGATCCGCCAGAACCAATGTGTGCTGTTATCAAATTACATTCTTCTGCTGGTTTGTTCAACAAGGCTGCTGCACGTTTGGAAACGTACAAGTGGGATGTTCCATGAAATCCGTATCTACGAACACCTAATTCTGTATACCATTCAGCAGGAAGTGGATAACGATATGATTCTGCAGGCATTGTCTGATGAAATGCTGTATCAAAAACAGCAACTTGTTTTGCATTTGGTAATAATTGTTGAGCTGTTACAATACCTAAAATACCACTTGGGTTGTGTAATGGAGCCAAAGGAGACAAATCTTGTAAAGTTTTGATAACTTCATCTGTTACTTCGACAGAATGAGCAAATTTTTCTCCACCCATAACGACTCTATGGCCAACACCAGCGATTTCGTTCATATCGATAGAAGCATCTGTTATCATAGACATAACTACGCTAAGGGCGTCTTTATGGTTCTTCATAAATGTAATTTTTTTATCTTTATGTCCGTCTGGATATTTTTGTGTCACAAAAGAGTCTTCTAAACCTATTTTTTCAACGTTACCACTAACTACTGATTCCTTAGAATCTGCGTTAAAAACTTTGTATTTTAGGGAAGAAGATCCACAATTTAAAGCAAGTATGTACATTTATTATCCTTTTATAAGTTTTTGCTGTCCGAAGAATAGCAAAAGAATTACGCTTTTTCAATAATAAACGTCATATAAAATTATGCTGCTCGTAGTTGATCGTATTTATATTTATTTTTAATGATATCTAACTTATTAGATAATTGACCACGCAGTTTTTCACTTGCTCTTGTCTGACCAAGGTGAAAACGGTTTGTCATTCTACCGGTTTCTAAAAAGTCCCAATAAACCATAAGTTCTTTAGCTTTTGTGAATTTTGTGTTTTCCCAAGAATTTATTATTTCTTCATCCGCTTTTTCTTGATCATCTAGTTCTTTATCAGATTTATAGGCGTTTTCAAAAGCGTCTAAATCATT
>JAKSTE010000074.1 GCA_024402735.1 Alphaproteobacteria bacterium | reverse complement strand
GAAATTCATTAAAAGGGTAAGATAACTCTGGTAACTTGCGGGTATTATCACCGTTTAGTAGAAGAACAATTATCTAATATGTTTTGCCAATGTGTTGGCTGCCTTGGAAAAAATTGTTCTAATTGTGATGATAGTAAAAAAGTAGAAGTTGATAATTTATTGACTCGTTTACAAATTTTAAAATGCCAAAAATGCTTACAAAGTGTAGAAAAACAAAGGTGTTAAAAATGGCAGAGTTTGAAAAAAGATGTAATTTGTACGATAGATGTGTAACTGAATCAGCATTTAATTTACATTGTAAGTGCAAATCTTGTAATAGACCTCAATGTGATGGTTGTGAAACATATAAACAAAAAATTAATAATTCAGGTTTAACAAAACAAGACCAAAGAAATTTATCAAATTGTATGCAATGTATAACTTGTAGCAATGGGAGATAATTATGGTTAAACGTAAAAAGAAAGTAATACCAGCACCAATACATTGTTGTAATTGCAACAATAAAGCTAAACCAGAAACAGTTATAAAGAAATGTGGTTTGTTGGGATTTGATATTATAGAAACAAAATCTAACAAAGGTTGTAAGTGTTTGGGGTGTCAGGGTACTACATGTGATACATGTTCTGAATTACAACCTATGAAATTAAGGTTCCTTATTGCTTTGTGTCAAAGTTGTAAAAAAGCCAGATAAATGACACGTTATAAAATAAATATTGAATACGATGGTACTACTTTAATTGGTTGGCAAATCAATAAAGATGGTGTGTCTGTTCAATCTTTATTACAAGATGCTATTTTTAAATTTTGTGCACAACAAACAGAAGTATATGCTGCAGGTCGTACTGATGCTGGTGTACATGCTTTGTGTATGAGTGCTCATTTTGATTTAGATAAAGATACTGATGCTGAAACAGTAATGAGAGCAATGAACTTTTATCTAAATGATTCTCCTGTATCTGTTTTAAGTTGTGAAAAAGTATCAGAAGATTTTCATGCACGTTTTAGTTGTATAAAACGTTATTATAAATATATTGTTATTAATCGTAATTCTCCAATTGTTTTAGAAAAAAATCGTGCATGGTGGATACCACAAAAAATAGATTTGGAAGCTATGCAAAAAGCTGGACAACAATTGTTAGGACAACATGATTTTACTTCTTTTAGATCTTCTCAATGCCAAGCAAAGTCCCCTATAAAGACTTTAGATACATGTTCTATAACTAAAGATGGTGATAGAATTATTTTTGAATTTTCTGCACGTTCTTTCTTACATCATCAAGTGCGTAATATGGTAGGAACATTAGTTGATATAGGTTTAGGTAAACCATATGATATAGAAAAAGTTTTTGAAGCAAAAAATCGTGAAGCAGCAGGAGTAAATGCTCCTTCTTGTGGATTGTATTTTGTAAAAGCAGAATATTAATCTAGTTTTTGAATAATATATACAAAAACTCCATTCTTTACTTATAAGAAAGGAGTTTTTTTATGGTATATGGATATATAAGAGTTAGTACAGATCATCAAGATTGTGAAAACCAAAAGCTTGGTATAGAACAAAAAGCTAAACATCTAGGTTTGGTAATAGATAAATATATAGAAGATGCAGGTGTGTCTGGTATGAAAGAACCAGATAAGAGAGCTCTAGGTGGATGTTTAAAACATTTAAAAGAAAACGATGTGATTATTTGTAGTGAATTGTCTAGA
>JAKSTE010000073.1 GCA_024402735.1 Alphaproteobacteria bacterium | reverse complement strand
TCTGTCTTTAGAGGGAATTATTGTCGGCTGAATTACCCAATTATAAGTGGCTTGTTTGATATAAGAATCTGTAGTTTCTACAGTTGGAATAACATAATGATATTTTGTTGGATTTTCAGCGGATATTTCTCTTACTACTTTACGTAAAATAGGTAGAGTTTTTTTTACTTCTGATAATCTGCTCCCCGGAATTAAAGTAATAACATTGGTTTGTTTAGTGTTAGTTTTATATTTGTTTAACCCTTCTGCAATAGGGTGGCCAACTGCTATCGTTTTTAATCCATATTTGGTAAAGAAAGGCACCTCAAAATCAAAGAAACAGTATAATTTATCAAAAGTGTTAGCAAACTTTTTTGCTCTTTTTGCGCCCCATGCCCACACTTGAGGAGCAACAACATGATAAAATTTAGGAAGTGGTAGCAAATGCTGTTTTTTGATAGCTTTTATAACAGGTCTTGCAAAACCTGGAGAATCAATTGTTAATACTATATCTGGTTTTTCTAATAATATTGATTGTATTGTTTGGTTAATTCTGTTTTGTAACGTTTTTACATGAGATAAAACTTCAACTATACCCATTACAGCTATATCAGAAATAGGAAATATAGATTTTAAGCCTTGTTTTATCATGTTTTCTCCACCAACGCCAACAAATTCAACGTTTGGTAGTTCTTTCATAATTTTGGCACCCAGAATATCTCCAGATACTTCTCCGGCTATGATAAATATTTTAAGTTTAGTGTTCATCTGCTTTTCTGTTTGTACCTATACCACGTTTTGAACGATTCTCAATAAAATCTAAAGCATCCATTGCATATTTATTATTTTTTATTTCCTTGCGCACTTTGTTCAATCTTGTTTCTAAATCTCCTTCAGTATCATTAAATACAGCTGAATAAACAGTATGAATTGCATGGATGTCTTCATTTGTGAAACCGTGTCGAGTTAATCCAACTCTATTTATCGTACGGTATATAGCCCGAGCACCATCATATATAGCGTAAGGAAGGACGTCGTTTGCAACACCACTCATACCGCCTATAAATGCATTTCTTCCAATTCTTGCAAATTGTAACACCATAACGCCACCAGATAATATAGCAAAATCTTCAACTTCTACATGGCCAGCTACTTGCACAAGATTAGACATAACCACACCATTTCCAACTTTACAATCGTGTCCAATATGAGCATTAACCATAATTTGACAATCGTCACCAATTTCTGTTCCGTTAGAAGCTGGGGTACCAGAGTGGATAGTAACATATTCTCTAATTTTACATCTTTTACCTATACGTAGCCCTGTCATAGCAGATTCTTCTTGCCATTTTAAGTCTTGACTCATAACACCTAATACAGCAAATGGATAAACAATAGAATCATCATTAATAAAAGTTTTACCTTCAATCACTACATTAGAAATAAGCTCAACTCTGTCTCCTAATGTAACGTTTGGACCTATAATACAAAAAGGTCCTATTTTGCAGTCTTTTCCGATAGTTGCGCCAGGTTTTATGATCGCGCTAGGATGAATTTCTGTTGCCATAATATATTTTCTCTTATTTTCTTTTGTTTAATGTACAAGGTATTATAGTATTTTGTGATATATGTGTATATTCAATAAATATAACTAATTATAACAATTTTTTTAAAACACGAAAATCTATCTTATCTATACTACATAAATATAAAATGCCTCCTGCTGTTATAACGGGGCAAGTAATCATAGTACCAAAACAAATTAGCAGTATAACTATAGATATTTTACATAACAAATCTTGGAATTTTAATATGGTGTTTTTATATTGTTTAATAGTTAATATCTCACTAATAGCAAATATTAAAGTTAGTGCTATAAATACAGGTACGGCTTCTGTTAAAATAAACAAAATTAATAATAATG
>JAKSTE010000072.1 GCA_024402735.1 Alphaproteobacteria bacterium | reverse complement strand
GCTTTGTGGGAAATAAACACGAATGTTGTTAACTGTTGACGTTCCGTTAGATGAACCACCTTTTTTTTTTTTTGTTCACATTATTTCCACCTCAAGTTTCTTATATAAGACTCTGGTAATGTTACTACTGTTTCTTTAATAAGCTTTTTCTTACGTGGAACTACACGAGCCAAGCTAGAATCTCCTCCACCATAAAAAGCCCAATATTTTAATACAGATTCAGAAACACCTTTTACGTGTTCTAAATATTTAATAAGCCAACATGGAAATATAGATCTTTCATCCAATTGATTACCTTCAAATAACCAATCCATATCTTCACTGCGCAATGTTGATAATCCAGCTAAAGACACTAGATTATTATATCTACAATCAACGTCTAAATGCTGACCCTTGTATTTAGCATTAGACCCGCATAACATTGGTCCATTCATCAAATTAGATAATTTGTTATAAGAACAATTAAAACCACCACCAATAACACCAGGAGCTCCAATTAAGCAAACTAATTTATTTTTGTGACAATCATAATTTCCGGACACATATCTAGGTCCATATTGTAAATTTTTTAGTTTATTATTAGCACATATAAAGTCGCCGTATATATTTCTAGGTGCTCCTGCTAAACTACATATATTATTATCACTACAATCAAAATTACCTTTAACTGTAACCATAGAAAAATCGGGCAAAGAATACAAACCTAATCCAGATATATTTATATTACCATCAACAATAAAACCTTTTGGTAATCTGAAAACATCATAATATACCCCACCCTGTTTTAGTAAACATATGTAAGGAGCACTAGTATCTATATCAAAATTTTTCTTTTGAATAAGCTCTTGAACATAAGCTATATCAGTTCTTCTAGGTGCACCATTATTTGGGCCACGACAAGCAACAACAGTACCATTATTAACGACTATACTTGCCACTTGCTGTTTATCACTATATACAACATAAACATCTACATTTTTATTTGTTGTATAAGGATAATTCTCTATAAGATTTCCTACACAATCATCAAAACACTGTTTATCTTTTTCTATCAAATAAGCCTTATAGCCTCTAGATAATAGTATTTCTTCCATCATAAAATCCTCTTTTATTGGCCAGTTATTCACTTTGGTAAACTAAATTATTACAAAAAAACACAAAAAAGCAACAAAAATGTACAAAAAAATATTTTGGAAAGATATTATTTAGATGATTTAATTCTACTTATATGTTAATATCTTATACAAACGTAAGGAGTTCGTTTTGGATATTCGAAATATTAATTTAAATTATATCAACAAATTAAAGCGCGCAAGCGCTAGAAAAGGCCTTTATGTCGGTGAGAAAAAAATCGCCCTAACAACGACTAAGGTTAATACTCCTCGTAATTTATTCGATCTTGCCAAAGAAAGAATTAATGGCATAGCAAACAAACGTCATATTATAAAATTATTACGTGAATTTTCCTATGTTCACATCGACAAAACAGGTAACAACCTTTTCTTTGAATTAGATTTTCGTAACGAAGATGTTATAAAGAGCTCTCCTTACCTTCTACAATGGTATAAAATACTAGGAATGTGTATATCAGAATCTGGGTTTATATATAACAAAGTTAACTACAAATATACAGTTTCTATGAAAGACCCACAAAATGTATCTAATTATAAAATATTACAAGGGTCTATAGCTTTCAGTACAAAACACAAAGTTCCAACTCAGGAAGATCTAATCAGATGGGAATCTTTGTCTCAAACTATCCCACAGACTACAAATGAAGTAGTTAGATAAAAAACTATTTATACATTAACAATATACGGAGAAAAAAATGAAAATTAAACCTTTTGCTGGTATCCGCCCTCCTCGTGAATTAATCACAGAAGTAGCTTCTAGACCTTATGATGTTTTAAATTCTGAAGAAGCTAAAGCTGAAGCAGGAGAAAAATCTTTGCTACATATTATCAAACCTGAAATAGACTTTGATCCTATCGCAGATGAACAAGAACAACGTACTTATGACAAAGCTG
>JAKSTE010000071.1 GCA_024402735.1 Alphaproteobacteria bacterium | reverse complement strand
ATACAGGTACATTCTTTATATACTCAAACGATACATCGTTAAAGCAGATTTGTTTATGTGTACTTGGTAATTCTATCGCTTCTTTTGCATCTTGTATCTGTGGTTGCGTATCTAATATGTTGAAAACTTTTTCTATTGCCCAGAAAGACATCAATAAAGAATTATATGTTCCACCAAGAGATTTTATTGGTGTATATAACATAACCAAAGCTGTTAAGAAAGATACAAAACTACCTGGTGTTATAACACTTTTAAAAATTAAATAAGAACCGAACCAAATAGCTAAACCAATACCAACAGACAAGATAACATGCATTACTGGAGTGACCCAGTTAGTATGTTGAAATAATTTCATAGTTAAATTAAAAGTCTTTTCTATTACACCTTTGAATTTATTTTTTTGATAAGCTTCAAGATTATAAGATATAACTGTTTTGTTTCCGGCATAACTTTCGTTATATGCTGTTAATAGAGCTCCCTTTGCATTAACAGACTTTTCCATAATAGGATTAACTTTTTTACGTAAAAACATCATTGGAATAAAGGCACCCAACATAATTAAGGTACCACCTATAGCCAAATGCCAAGAGTTATAAAACAATACAAATATTAATGAAACGGATGTAAAGAATTTTTGCACAAATGATTTTAAATTATCTAACAAACCAGAACAAGCAGTATCGGCATTTGTGCTGAATTCCATCATAATATCACCAGAATTTCTTTTGGTGAAATATTCGGTTTCTAGTGTAAGCATCTTTTTAAACAAATCTGCTTTTAGAAAGTTTGTAATTTTGCCGCCAACCCAGGTGTTAAGAAAATTCAATAAATAAGTTAATCCACCCTGTAGACAGGTAAAACCAATAACTATAATTGGAATATACCAACCAGTATTCATACTTTTATCTATCATAACCACATCCATATATGGTCTGATAGACATAGCAATAACAGCATCTAAAGAACCAACAGGTATAGCCAGTAATAACGTTAGTAAAGCTCTAAACCAAACTGGTTTAATATAAGGCCACATACGTTTGTAATTTTTTACAAACATATTCTGTAAAATCATCTGTTTTAATTCTTTACTTAACTTATTTGACATTTTTTTCTTTCTTTTTTAGCAGATCCTAGGGTACCCCATTTATTTAAAAATGTCAAATACACCATGTTTTGTTTGTATTTTCTCCTTGCTTTTAATACTTTTTTCATTAACAATAACGCCCGGTTAAATATTAAAGGAGAAACCATGGCTAATAAGTGGGTTTATACTTTCGGAAATGGTGCCGCCGAAGGCCGTGCAGATATGCGTAATTTGCTTGGTGGTAAAGGTGCTAATTTAGCAGAAATGAACTTGGTTGGTTTACCTGTTCCTGCTGGTTTTACAGTAACAACGGATGTTTGTACATACTATTATGAAAATAATAATACATATCCTTCTGATTTAATGGAACAAGTAGAAAAAGGTATCGCTCATATAGAATCTATAATGGGTAAAAAGTTTGCTGATACAGAAAATCCTTTGTTAGTATCTGTTCGTTCTGGTGCCCGTGTTTCTATGCCTGGTATGATGGATACAGTTTTAAATTTGGGTTTAAATGATGAAACTGTAAAAGCTTTGGCAAAAGCTTCTAATAATGAACGTTTTGCTTATGATTCTTATCGTCGTTTTATAATGATGTTCTCTGATGTTGTTTTGGGAGCAGATATAGATTTGTTTGAACATACTTTAGAACGTATGAAAGAAGATAAAGGTTATAAAGTAGACACAGAATTAACAACAGAAGATTTGAAAGAATTAGTTGAAAAGTTCAAAGAAATTGGTGTTCAAATAGGTAAAGTATTTCCACAGGATCCATGGGAACAGTTAAAATTAGGTATTGGAGCTGTTTTTGGAAGTTGGATGTCCAAAAAAGCAATAACATACCGTAAAATTAATAATATACCTGGTGATTGGGGTACAGCTGTTAACGTACAAGCTATGGTTTTTGGAAATAGTGGTGATGATTCTGCTACTGGAGTTTGCTTCAGTCGTGATCCTGCAACAGGTGAGAACAGATTTTATGGAGAGTTCTTAATCAATGCAC
>JAKSTE010000070.1 GCA_024402735.1 Alphaproteobacteria bacterium | reverse complement strand
CGTATGCAAACTCATGACACAGAATATTTTAAAACAAGTCTGAAGTTTTTGGATGATGGTAATCAGATACTATTTTAATAGTAAATGATTTGATAACACCATATATAATAGGTCATACCCGTAGTATTAGAAAGATAGCTAAGGTAGCACACAAATTTGGTTGCGGAATTGATGTGCCAGATTTTCAACCAAGTGGTTCTAGCGAAATTCGTGAAGCTGCAAAAGCAATGATAATTATGAGAGACAGATTAAATCGTTATAACACCACTAAAACAAACATGTTAAATGCTGTAGGACATGACTTAAAAACACCTTTAACACGTATGCGTTTGGCAATAGAAACAGATACCGCTTCAAATGCCAGAAATAGAGCAAACAACAGAATTACCAGCAATGCTAACAAGAATTTCTCGTGATTTAGCTTCAGATAAAAAAATAATACTGGATTTTCCTAATAAACCGGTACAATTTTATGCAAGACCTTCAGCATTAACCAGAGCTTTTACAAACATTATCGAAAATGCTGCACATTATGCTAAAACCACATTAAAAATATCTGAACAAGACTCAGATACATTCACAACAATAATAATAGAAGACGACGGTCCTGGTATACCAGACGACAAAAAAAATGCTGCCTTACAACCATTTGTTCGTTTAGATGATTCAAGAAACGACAAAACCGGTGGAACAGGTTTAGGTTTATCGATAGCACAAACCGCCATAGAAAATCATGGTGGACAAATATTTTTAGAAAATAGCGAACTCGGCGGTTTACGCGTTCGTGTCGTATTACCTTTATAACAAAAAATGGATTTTTAGTATGAACTTGTATAAACACGTATCAGATCAAATAAATGCTAAACTCGAATTTGTAGTTAATTTAGAAACACCTAAAAATGCAGATTTTGGTGATTTTGCAACAAATGCCGCAATGGTTATGGCGAAACAAGTTCATAAAAACCCAAGAGAATTAGCAACAGAATATGTAAATAAGTTACAAGAATTAGATTTTATAGATTCTGTTTCTATAGCAGGGCCAGGCTTTATAAATATAAAAATAAAAGATTCTTTTTTATTACAAAATATATCCGCACCACAAACTTTGAAACAAGAAAAACCATTGATTATAGACATGGATTATGGTGCTTATAACGTTGCAAAATCTTTACATATTGGACATTTACGTACTTCCATAGTTGGAGATAGTTTAAACAGACTGTTTAGATTTGTTGGTCACAAAACAATTTCTTATAATCATATAGGAGATTGGGGAAGATCCATGGGATTAGTAATAGCATGGATAAGAAAAAATCATCCTGATTGGCCTTTTTTCCAATCTGATTTTAATCCGAATTTAGATTATTCAAAATATACTATGTCTGTAGAAGAACTAGATACTTATTACCCATCAGCAGCTAGTCTTGCAAAAACAGATCCTTCTTTTATGGAAGAAGCCCAGCAAATAACAGCTGAATTACAACGTGGTCATATAGGATATAATGCCTTATATAATATCTTTATACCAGTTTCTCTAGGAGCAATGTCAAATATTATTAACAAACTGAACATGTTACCTTTTGATAACACTTTAGGGGAAAAGAACGCAGCAAAATACGAAAAACCTGTTGAAAAAATATTACGTGAGAAAAACTTAATTCAACCAAGTGATGGTGCAGAAATTATTGTCGTAAAAAAAGATTCTGATATTTCACCTATGCCTCCAGTAATGTTTCGTAATTCCAGAGGCGCTTGCCCTTATGACGCGACAGACATTATGGCCTTATACTATCGCAAAATTACAGACAACCCAGATAAAATTATATACTTAACAGACTCTCGTCAAAAACTACATTTTGAACAATTATTTAGAGTTGCAGAATTAACAGATTTGTTTCCATCAAAAGATCTTGAACATATAGGATATGGTACAATTAACGGAAGCGATGGCAAACCTTTTAAGACAAGAGATGGTAATGCGGCTGGACTTGAAGATATTATGACATTAGTATCAAATGCAGTTCAACAAAGAGTTGAATCATCAGGAAAAAATCTTGATCAAAATACTATAATTTACGCTCATAATAGATATTATAGTGGTGTT
>JAKSTE010000007.1 GCA_024402735.1 Alphaproteobacteria bacterium | reverse complement strand
ATCTCTAAACGATGAGATTTTTTTATATAATTATATTTTTTATTTTGAAATTTTCTTTGCAAGACGAGAAACTTTTCTAGAAGCTGCTTTTTTAGTCATTGTCTTTCCAGCAGCTTTCATGATTTTGCTTTCTGCTGAACGTACAGCAGAAATAGCTGCTGCTTTATCACCAGATTCTATAGCTGTTAAAGCTTTCTTTGTTGCTGTCTTGACTGAGCTACGACGAGCAGTATTAATTGCATTCTTTTTTGCTGTAACTAAAACTCTTTTATCACAAGATTTATGATTTGCCACTTTATTTTCCTTTTATTTATGTTAATTTTCTGGTAATTTTATATAAAACAAATATAAAATCAAGGGAAAATAATATGTTATATGCTTTTTCAATAGTTTTGTCTTATTTATTAGGCTCCATTCCTTTTGGATTAATTGTCTCGAAATTATTCAATAAGATTGATATTCGCAAAGTAGGTTCTGGTAATATAGGTGCTACTAATGTTATGCGAGTTGGTGGTTTGAAATTAGCTGGATTGGTATGGGTGTTAGATATGTTAAAAGCTATGATAGCTGTTTATTTTGGACGTTATGTTGGTGGAGATGTTTTTGCTGTGATATGTGGTCTTGTGGCCATAATAGGTCATTGTTTTCCTGTTTGGTTAGACTTTCATGGTGGTAAAGGGGTTTCATGTTTGTTTGGGGTGCTTTTAGCAACAAATCCAATTTTGTTTATTGTATGCGGATTGTGTTGGTTGATAGTGGCTTTAGGAACTGGTTTTTCTTCTGCGGGTGCTTTGGTTGCTTTTGTGTTGATGCCTATCTTAGGTTTTTGTATTACTATAAGTATAGGTTTTGTTTTTCTAGGAATTGCCATATTATGTGTGTGGCGTCATCAAGAAAACATAAAACGTTTATATGCTGGTACAGAATCCAAAATAGAATGGCGTTGGAAAAAATAAGATAAACATTTTGTAATATAGGTGTTTTTATGCTAAAATATAATTCGATGGAAGAGGGACTTATCTTATGAAATATATTTTTAGTATATTATTTGTGCTTGTTTTTTGTAATTATTCCTATGCTGCAGAACAGCATCATAGTAGACCTAAGGTTGAAGCAAAGTATGTTACAAACGCCCCGAGAGCTACTGTGTCTGCAGATCAGTTTGCAGCTATGACCTCAGATGCATCTTTAGCTAAAAGACAGGTAGAAATGGTAGATGTTATAGAAGATAAGAAAGTTGTTGATGATAGAGAAGCAGAAAGGTTAGCTTGTGAAAGTAATAACATTGGTATAGGAAATACTTTTGTTTGGGCTTCAAAATTTAGTAATACATTAAGTTATTCTTCTATGGTAGAAGATGTAGAACATCCAGAAAATAATGTTTGTTTTGTTCGAGTAGAATTAAAATCGGATAACTCAAAAATTTCTGTCTCTGATATTGATCCACAATATTTTATGTGGGGAGAAAATATAACTTGTGGTAGTTGGGCAAATGAAGATGTTATGAGACAACGTATATTAGATGCTAAAAAAGGTGCTCGTGTTGGTGGTATTATAGCAAGTACGGTTGGTGGTTTGGGAGTAGGTGTCGGTTCTATGGAATTGTTTGGAAATAAATTAATAGGTGGCAAAGTTATGGGACAAGAAGCGCTGAGTGGAAACGCTTTATATAGGTCTCAGTTATTAGTTTTAAAAGAAAAACAAGATCCAAGATATGCAGAATATGTTCAGAATTTAAAAGATTTAAAAAATGCTTGTACCACAAACAGGGATGAATTAAAAACAGCCTGTGGCGGCAAAGATTGTTGTGATAAATATCAAAAACTAATGGATGAATTTGCTTATTAATTGGTTTCGATTCGGTTGTTTGTATTAAAATAATAGTATTATCATAGGGTTATATAGTAGATTTTTGATATATGTTTATATTGGGTGCTAACATTTTAAAATGTTAATGTTTTTTTATGTTTAAGAATATGATTATTAAATAATTTTATAACCCATAATTATATAAGATTATGTTATTAAAATAGTTTTTTATATGTTTGTATTGTATAGACATACATTGTCAAAATAAAGATATGTATAATTTTAATTGTTGCATATATATATGATATATTATGATTTATTGGAATTAATAAATTATATTAAACAATTTATGTATAAAATATGTATATACAATGTATATACAAAGTGCGAAAAACTAAGATAAAAACGAATCGTTGTCAAAAACTAAATCTTTAAAAATAAATTAACATTTTATTGCAAATGAAAATAAATTTTCTAAATTATCTGTCGTGTTGAGAAATAATTAGTTTCAATAATTAATTATTTGAGCAGGAAACTCTTTCAAGGAAGGAAAGGAGAAAACGTTATGCAGGCAGTCACAAAGCAGAAAATCGATTTGGATTTGTTGAAGTTAACAATATCCAAAAAGGTAGATGCCTCCGGATATAGTACTTGGATTGCGCCATTGCAATTAGAGGTATCTGGAAATTGTCTGAATGTTGTTGCTCATAATCAATTTTCCGCTGATCATGTCAAACAAGTATATGGAAATATTCTTAGAGATGTGGCGGCGGATTTTCTTTTGGATTTAAATATTGTGACGCGTAATAGTGTTGCAAATACATCTGCTGCAAATGATAATGTTGTGTGTCAATATTCACCAGTAGTAAAAAAATCTACAACCAAACAATCAAAATGTAGTTTTAATACATTTGTATGTAGTGATGAAAATCAGTTTGCTTTGATGGCTTGTAAAAAGATGGCTCAAGGTAATGCGTCTTTTTCACAAATGTTCTTGTATGGTCCTTCTGGTTGTGGAAAAACAATGTTATTAAATTGTATTAATGCTGAATCTTCTTCGAGAATTGTTATGATGTCAGGAGGTTATTTCGTTTCTGAATTTGCTCGTAGTTTACGTGATAAAACAATCTTTTCATTTAAAGATTTTTGTCGTAATTGTGATATCTTTATTCTGGATGATATTAATGCTTTAGCAGGGAAACGTGCAACCACAGAAGAATTTTTACAATTAATAATTGATTTAAAAAATTCTGGTAAAAGTATTGTATTATCGTCTAACGTATCTCCTAATAATTTATCAGGATTTGATAGACGTATTCAATCTTTGTTTGGTTCTGGATTAGTAGTTGATATGGTAGAACCAAATTCTTTTGTTCGTAAAACAATGTTATTACGTGCTGGAATAGAAAATTCTGTTGCCACTGAACTTTCAAAGAATATTCCTGCAGATGGACATGTTGTAAATGGTGTTATTAATAAGATAAAAACGTATACGGAATTGATGAATGAAAAGGTAGATGTGAATATAGCAACAAGATTGTTAAGTGATATGTTAATAAAATGTAAAACACCTTTGGCTATGATAAAAATCATGTGTGATAAAATGTGTGTTTCATATGAAGAGATTTGCGGTACGTCTCGTGAACGTAGACTTGTTAGGGCTAGACAAGTAATGATGTGTGTTTTAAAAAATGTTACAAATCTATCTTTAACAGAAATAGGAAATTTCTGTGGGGGTAGAGATCATGCAACAGTGTTGTATGCTTTAGGTCAAATAGATAAACAAAAACAAACAGATTTAATGTTGTCTGCAGAAATAACAGATATGATTAATATTTGTAAATAAAAATTATGTTTTTTAAAACCAACTTTTTTTATCTGTTTTGACAGCTGCAAATTCAGATAAAGCTTTTTTCTGTTTTTCTGATAGATGTTTTGGAATTGTTATTCCTATTTCTATATACAAATCCCCAAAATTACCACGACCATTAGGCATGCCATGACCACGAATGCGTAATTTATCTCCAACTTGCGTGCCCGATTGAATTTTTACTGTTAAGCTTTTATCGTCTATTGTTTGTACTTCTATTTCGCCACCTAAAGCAAGAATAGCGAAATCCACATCTTTGTGAATTAATAAATCGTTATCTATACGTTCAAATATATTATTTGGGCGTATATGAACATCAAGGTAAAAATCACCTGGAGTTCTTCCATTAGGAGCAGCTTCTCCCATTCCTGGCATACGAAGTCTAGATCCATCCATGATACCAGCAGGTATCTTTACATCTAGAGTTCTTTGTTTGTTTGTTGTACCTATACCATCACATTCATGGCATTTTTTATTTATCTTTTTACCAAGTCCATTACAATCAGGACATGGTGTTTCCATAGCAAAGAAACCTTGTCTGGTATGGATGTATCCGGATCCGTTACATGTTTTGCATTTTTCTGCCGGTTTCCCATCAAATGTGCCGTGACCATTACATTTTTCACATTTTACATTACTGGAAAATTTTACTGTGTGTGTTGTACCAAAGTAAGCGTCACGTAAATCTATAACAACTTCATCTAATAAATCTCTACCTTTTTGTTGTTTGTGACTGTGACCCCCACCAAAATCTCCGAAACCGAAGCCTCGCATAGCTTCTCTTAGAATATCTTCCATTCCGTCACCGCCCATATTAAAATGGAAGGCGCCATTACCAAAAGGATTACCACCACCGAACCCAGCGTCTGCACCATTTCCTCCAGCAAAAGCGGAATTACCAAAACGATCATATGCAGCACGTTTTTGAGGGTCTTTTAAAATATCAAAAGCGTTATTTATATCTTTGAATTTTTCTTCAGCTTCTTTATCTCCCGGGTTTCTATCTGGGTGATATTTTAAAACCAATTTATGATAAGCTTTCTTGATATCTGCATCTGTTGCTTCACGAGAAATACCTAAAACTTCATAAGGATCTTTATTCATAACTTTAAGCCTATTTATTTTTTGTATAAAAAATATAGTGATATTATGTAAAAGTTCAAGTGATAAAGAACATAATTTTTAAGTAGTTTGTTTGCATATAAATTCATACTTTTACTTGCATAAAAACTTAAAATATTCTAATAATGTACAGAAAATAGGAAAAATAATGAGTGAATATACAGCGTCTTCAATAGAAGTTTTAGAAGGTCTTGAACCTGTTCGGTTGCGTCCAGGTATGTATATTGGAGGAACTGATGAAAAGGCATGGCATCATTTACCTGTAGAAATTATGGATAATTCTATTGATGAAGCCGTGGCTGGTTTTGCTAAAAAGATAGTTGTTAATTTAATAGATAACAAAACAATAGAAATTACTGATGATGGACGTGGAATCCCTGTGGATGAACATCCAAAATATCCTGGTAAATCAGCTCTAGAAATTATTTTAACCACATTACATTCTGGTGGTAAGTTCAATAATAACGTATATAAAACAAGCGGAGGCTTACATGGTGTAGGAAGCGCTGTTGTTAATGCCTTGTCTGCTGAAATGATAGTAACAATATCTAGAGATGGTTATGAATGGACTCAGACTTTTTCTAGGGGTAAAGTAACAAGTCCTATTACTCGTGGAGCTGAAACTAAAAATCATGGAACAAAAATAAGATTTACTTTAGATAGTGAGATATTTGGTGAAAATGCGACTTTTAAACCAGTTAAAATTTATCGTATGGCAAGAGCTAAGTCATTCTTATCTCGAGGTGTAAAAATAGAATGGCATTGTAATCCGGAATTATTAACGGAAGATATGAATATACCATCTGATACTGTTTTCATTTATCAAAATGGTGTTGCTGATTTTGTTGCGGAAAAGACAGATTCAAAACCTCGTGTTTTACCTAAAATATTTAGTGGCGTTGTTGATTTTCCAGATGACGTGGGTCGTATTGAATGGGCTTTAACAGTGTTAACTGATGAGAATGGCGCTGCTTCTGATGACGGTTTTTTTGCTTCTTATTGTAATACTATTGCGACGGTAGATGGTGGTACACATGAAGCAGGTTTTAAAGCTGCAATAACAAAAGGCTTGAAAGCATATGGTGAAAAAATAAACAATAAAAATGCTGCTAATATTATCAGTGAAGATGTATTTGATTCTGTGGCGGCTATTGTGTCAGTTTTTTATAAAACACCACAATTCTTAGGTCAAACCAAAGAAAAATTATCTAATCCTGAGATAGCTCGTTATACAGAAAATGCTTTGCGTGACCCTTGGGAATTGTTTTTAGCATCTGATCCGAAAACAGCAAATAATTTATTAGAGTTTGTTATTAATTTAGCCAATGCTCGTATAAAAACAAAACAAGTTAAAGAAATAGCACGAAAGACACCAACTAAACGTGTACGTATGCCTTCTAAATTGGCTGATTGTTCAAAGCATGGTGTAGAAGGAACAGAATTGTTTATAGTCGAGGGTGAGTCTGCTGGTGGTACAGCAAAGCAAGCTAGGGATCGTGCTACACAAGCTATAATGCCTTTGAGAGGTAAGGTGCTGAATGTTTTATCAAATTCTGATGAACGTTTTAGTGCCAATCGTGAACTAAATGATTTGATAGATATAATTGGTGCTGGTACGGCACAGAATTGGGATGATTCTAAATTACGATATGAAAAAATAATTGTTATGACTGATGCTGATGTTGATGGAAGTCACATTGCTTCTCTGCTAATGGCCTTCTTTTATCAATATATGCCTCAGTTGATATATGGTGGCCATTTATATTTATCTTGTCCGCCTTTATATAAATTAACGTGTGGTACAGAGTCTGTATATGTTGATACAGATGAGCAATTAGAAGAATTAACTAATGGTAAATATAAAAATAAAAAAGTAGAAATTTCTAGATTTAAAGGGCTTGGTGAGATGATGCCTAATCAGTTGAAAGAAACAACCATGTCTCCAAAAACTCGTAGATTGATACGTGTAGATTTGCCACCAAAAACAGAAGATGGTTTGGAAGATACAGAGAAAACAAAAACTTTAGTATACGATTTGATGGGACGTAAACCAGAGTTTAGATTTAAGTTTATAACAGAACATGCTCAATTTATAAAAGATTTATTTGTATAATATTGATGTTATAAAAAACGCTTCTTGAAGAAGCGTTTTTTTATATATGTTTTTATTTCTTTTTTATTGTTTTTAATTTTGAAGCGAAAGTAAATGTATATTGAGTAGCACTCCATATAGAAGTAACTAAGGCAAACCACAACCCAAAAATACCTATTTGAGGTAATGTATATATTAAAAAGAATACAAAACGACTAGTAGTATTAGGGGTTATAGTAGATCCTATAGCAAACAGAAGCAAGAAAGCAGCTATAGATATCATCTGAATAGATGTCTTAATTTTTCCCATAGAAAATCTTGCTTTTGGAACAGGCATTTCTATTTTTTGGGTTCCTAAGAATTCTCTTAAACCACTAACGTATAATTCTCTAGCTATCATAATAATTATAGGTATTAGAACAAACCATACAGGCATCATAATTGTTAACATTATCAATGTATTAGATACTAATAGTTTGTCTCCTATATGATCCATAACACCGCCTATCTTTGTACAACAGTTATATTTGCGTGCTAAATATCCATCGAACCAATCAGAAATAGCACCTAATGTATATAAAACAAATGTAACCCAATACCATTGAAGTAATAGAGTAGGGATGATCATAAAAGCAGAAAATATTCTGAAGGCTGATAAAAAATTTACAAAGAATTTCATTTTGTTTTACTCCTTATTAACGAAAGACATTATATCATGTTTGAATGAAAATAATCATATATTTTTTTTGCGGCATGTTTTCCTAATTTCGGTACCTTGGATAGAGATTGTAAAGAAGCATCCATAATGGAACGGATAGATCCATAATGTTGTAAAAGATATTTTTTTCGTGTTGGTCCTATACCTTCTATTTCATCTAAACAACTAGATGTAAAAGTTTTTGCTCTACTGGTTCTGTGATATGTTATTACAAATCTGTGTGCTTCATCTCTTACTGCTCTTAGTAATAAGAATAGGGCAGAATTTTTATCTAGACTATAATTTTCTGTTCCGTCTGGCATAATAAAGTGTTCATCTCCATTTCTAACTATTCCTTTTGCCACCCCAAGGACCGGAATATCAGAGGATGTTTTTTTTGCTATATTCCATTGAGCTTTTCCACCATCTACAATTATTAAATCTAGATCAGGAATATCTTTAATAGCCCTAGCTATAAATTCTTCCATCATAGCGATATCATTACCGGCTCTTTTTTTATCTTGTAATTTAAAATGTCTGTATGATGTTTTTATAAAACCTTTATGCCCAAAAGCTATCATTGCTCCAACAGGTGTTTTTCCAAATAAATGAGAATTATCAAACACACCAACTTTTGATAATTTCAAGTTTAACCATTGTTCTAATAATTGTAGGTTATTATGCCATTTTAAATCTGAATTAGAAGGTTGTCCTTGTTGCACATATTGAGTAGTTGTTTTTGTTAGAACTGAAATTTTATCTCTAATTTGTGCGGCTGATTCATAATCTTGCTGTGCGGAATATTTTTGCATTTGTTTTGTTAAATGGGATATCACAACTTCTGAATCACCTTTTAAAATTTTATGGGCTAGTTTAACATTTTCGTCATAATTGGCTTGTGGTAATATACATGGTGCACTACATCTTCCTATTTGATGTAATAAACAAGGTCTAGATCTGTTTTTCATAAAACTATCATTACAAGTTCTTAATTGGCATACTTGTTGAATAATCTTTATTGTTTCATTTAAAGCGGATACAGAAGGATAAGGACCATAAATATTTGGTTTGTGTGAAACATTGCCTCTAAATTTTAATAGACGAGGATAAGTGTGTTTTGTAATAGATAACATTGGATACATTTTTCCATCTGTTAACATAACATTATATTTAGGTTTTAGAGTTTTTATGAGCTTCTCTTCAAGAAGTAAAGCATCATTTTCTGTAGGTGTTATTTCCCATTCTACCTTTTGAACAAGACTTCGCATAACTTGTTTGTGATTTTCTAATTTGGAGACATCTATATACTGTTTAAGCCTATTAGATAAATTTTTAGCTTTTCCTACATATAATAAATTATCCTCAGCGTCGAACATTTTGTATATTCCTGGGGCTGAAGGAGCGTTTTCTATTAAATCTCTAAATTGCATAACCATAGCAAATATGATATTATATAAATAATAAAAATCAAATGTAGGAGTTTTTTATGATACAAGAATCTGGTCGTTCTATGATAGAGATGTTAGGTGTACTTGCTATTATGGGAGTCATTACGGTTGGCGCTGTTGCTATGATCTCTACAGCTATGCGTACCCAAAAAAGAAGTACCGTAACGGATGATGTTTTAAGTATTGTAACAGGGGTACGTAGTTTGCTCGGAGAATATGATGATTTTTCTAATATTAATAACGATACTATTTTTGGTGCTATAGGTCAGTCAAATGCCAATCCTTATGGTGGTAAGTATGAGGTGACAGTAGATCCTATGAATAGTAGACAATTTATAGTTTCTATAAACGGTTTAACTAAGGCAGATTGTGAAGCTTTAACAACTAAAGCATGGAGTGATTCTATAGGATATATAAATTCAAATGGTAAACAAAGTGGAGCAACAGGAAAGTGTAAAGAAGATGTTAAGAATGTTGTTTCTATCACATATGGCGAGTAAATGGCTGAATTAATAACAATTTCTTCCGTAGAAGATGGTACCAGATTATTAAGATGGTTTGTTAGACATTTTCCAGGTATGCCACAACGTGATTTTTACAAATTGTGTCGTGGCGGTCAAATAAGGTTAAATTCTTCTCGTTGTAAAGGAATGGAGATTCTTAAAACCAATGATGTTCTTAGAATTCCTCCAACGATGATGTCTTATAAAAAAATCCCTACAAAAACAGAAAATGGTGAGAAGTTTTCTTTAGAAGATCTGGAAAAATTAAGGTTAAATATAATTTATGATGATGATGATTTAGTGGTTTTTAATAAACCGGCAGGTTTAGCTGTACAAGGTGGAACAGGTATAAGAAAATCTATAGATAAAATGGCAGAAGCCTTATTCCCATATCATAAAATTTCTTTAGTTCATAGATTAGATAAAGAAACAAGTGGTGTGTTAGTAGTTGCTAAAAACCAAAAATCCGCCCAAGTATTGTCTGCACAATTTCAAAATAAAACGGCACAGAAATATTATTTAGCACTACTGTATGGAAGTGTTCCTAATAAACATGGTGTTATAGATAATTATATATTAAAGGGAAAAATTGTTGATAATGTGTCTCAACAAGAAAAGAAACTTTCTCAACGTGCTATAACAGAATATAATGTTCTTGGAGAGGTACCTGGTTTTTTGACATGGGTTCAATTTATACCTAAAACCGGCAGAAACCATCAGTTAAGAATTCATAGTGCTTTGACGTTGAAAACACCGATAGTAGGAGATACGTTATACGGTGATGATAATTTAGTAAAAAACAAAACTTTTAGTTCTATAATGGCTAGCAGAAATTTATTTTTATTTGCATATAAAATAGTATTAAAACATCCTAGAACTGGTAAGTTGTTAACTGTGCGTGCGGATTTACCTTCTTTCATGCAGCCTGTAACTAAGTTATTAGAGTTACATATTCCAGAGGATTAGTGATGTATTATATGTTGTTTAGAAAATATTCTTGGATAATAAAAACGATCTTGATATTGTTGATTGGTTTCATTGCTACTGTTGCTGTAGTTATATCTAGAATAGATTTAGAATCATTGAAAGAAAATATTGTGGAAACATTAAGACATGCAACGAACATGCCAATAGAAATAGATGGAAAAATGTCGTGGAAGATGTCAATAAAACCACAAATAGAAGTAAATGATATTAAAATTCCAAATGCAAATTGGGCAAAACATAAGAATTTATTTGTAGCGGAGAAAATAATTGTTAATTTTAATTTGGTTTCTTTATTTAATTCCAAGCCAGCTATTCAAAATATAAAAATGTATAATGTAAATACATTTGTTGAAAAAAATTCTCAGGGTAAAATATCGGTAGTTTATATAGATCGTGATAAACAAAAAACACATGAGAATAAAGAAGTTAAAAAATATCCGGTAGAACGTTTAGGAATAGAAGCTATAGAATTATATAATGTAAAAGTTGATTTGTTTGGCAAACAGTATAAATTAACAAGTTTTGGATTGGCTAATTATTTAAAGAAAAAAGACTTGGTGTTTTCCGGATGGATAAAACCAAAAGAAAAACTTTTCCCGTTTGTTGTTAATTTTTCATCAATTGATAAAGATACAAATCAATATCCTATGACGGTTGCTGTTTCAACAGGAGCGGATGCTTTAATAGCAGATGTACATTTAAATGGAAATAATTTTATTCCTGATAAATTTTTAGTTCATGGTGAGATCCCTTATGCAGATTCTATTAAGAAATGGTTGAATATAAAAAATACTTTTAAGATACCTGTAATAAAAATGTATGTAGATGGTAATATAGAAGGCAATCAAATAAATTTTGATAATTCGTATATTACCTTAGATAAATCTACTATGAAATTTTCAGGATCTTATAATTGGAAAAATAAAAAATTAGATAAAGCTAAATTAAATATAGATAATATCGATATATATAATGGGGCATTGCGTGTTTTTGGTAATAGTGAATGGGTGCATCCAGATAGAGATTTAAATGCATTTAAAGATATGCCTCTTTACGGTAAAATATTAAAACAATATATAGCAAATATAGATGTTAATATTAATAAATTTGTAGTTTATCGTTCTTTAACATTGAGTAATATAAAAGCTAAAATTAATTTAAATAAATCTAATTTAAAAATAAAAGCTGATACGGATATAGCTAGTGGTAATATAAATCTAGCTTTGTTAGCTAATATTGATCAAAAAGGAATATATGATTTTAAAGCTGCGGCTACCGGTAGAAATGTCAAAGTTGGTGATGTTTTACATCAAATTAATATAAATAGTATAATGTCAGAGTTACCTGTGAATATAGAATTATATTTACAAGCCAACGGTGAAAACATGTCAGAGGTAATGCAAACATTAACTGGACCGGTTCAGGTTTATTCTGTTGATTCAGGAGTTGCCGATGCTGAATTGGTTAAATATATGTATGGGGCAGATTTTTTAACTAGTTTGAAGAATGGGGTAGAAGACTTGTTTAGTACAGATAAAAAACATGATCTAATACCAATAAAATGTACAACAGCAAATCTAAAAATAAGAGATGGGTTAATAGAGATAGGTAATGGTGTAGCCATAGAAACAAATGCTATTAATTTAAGAATCGCCGGATCTTTAAATTTAGGTTTAGAAAATATGGATTTGTCTTTAGTAACAGTTCCTGTCAAAGGTTTAAAATTATCATTAACGAAAAATCTAGTTAATAGTTTACAAATACAAGGTAATTTGTCTGAACCTGATGTCAGTATAAATGGAGCTGCGTTTGTTGGGAAAATGGCTTCTGCTGCAGGTATAGGAATTTTACTGGCTCCTATAACAGGTGGATTAAGTCTTGTTGGTGGTGCTATAGCTGGTTTGTTAGCTGGAAATTTGTTAGATGGTTGGTTGTCTGATACTCAGCCTTGTCGTACAGCCATGGAAGAAGGTGCGCCTGCATTAAGTCAAGATCCTGATTGGTTAAGTATGCCGGTTGAGGGGTTAGCTTCGTCATTTTTAGAACATTGGAGAATATAAGTATGTTTGATTGGTTAACTGCAATTCAATTTATAATAATCTCGATAATAGTGTATTACTTTTATGTAACTTTTATAAAAAATACATCATCTGAAAAAGTTGTAAGAGGGTTGTTAGGATTAGCTATTTTATGGTGTTGTAGTTTTTTAATGAGAGTTTTTCATTTAAATATACTTGGTTTGTTTTTACAATGGGTTTCTTTGTTTTTATCTATAGGTCTTATTGTTGTTTTTCAACCTGAGTTGCGAAAATTTCTAATTTTAATGGGTAATATACATAATTGGCGAAATTTTATTAAACTTTTTAAACATGATAAACAATCAAATCAATATATTGATGAGGTTGTTAAAGCGGTTGGATATATGTCAAAAAAACATATTGGCGCTTTGATTGTTTTTGCTGAATCTATGGATTATGAGCCTGTGTTAGAAAGAAAAGGAATAAAGATAGAAGCTTTGATATCCAGTGAATTGTTACTAACTATATTTTTTAAAAACACTCCATTACACGATGGTGCTGTCATAATAACTCAAAATAGAATTTTATATGCGGGGGCTATTTTGCCTTTGTCACAAAATAAATTAAATTGGGAATATGGAACTCGTCATAGAGCAGCTTTAGGAATGACGGAACATACTTCTTCTATAGTATTGGTTGTTTCCGAAGAAACTGGGGATATATCTGTAGCGGAGAATGGCAACATAAAAAAATATAATAATTTAAAGAGATTAAGAGAAAAATTAGAGAAATTTATGTAAAATTAGCCCAATTTTACAAGTTTATAAATTTGCTCCTTTTAGTCTTGCACCGAATCGGTGTTTTTTGATAAAATTCATTCTGAAAATAACTTGGAAAGAAACAGGAGTGTTATTATGGAATTTTCAGTATTTCGTCAAGTGTTGATACGTGCATTGGGACATATGCAATCTATTGTTGAGAAGCGTGCTACTTTACCTATTTTAGTAAATGTAAAGATAGAGGTTTCAGATGATTTGATATTGTCTGCAACAAATGTAGATTTAGAATTGGTTGAACACGTTGCAGCTGATATAACTTTGTCTGGTAAGACAACTGTTCCTGTCCAAATGTTATATGATATTGTTCGTAAATTACCGGATGATGCTGAGATTAGTTTTAAACAATCTGGTGATGAATTGGTTGTTTCAAGTGGTAGAGCTGTGTTCCATTTACCAACATTGCCTGCGGAGAATTTCCCTGTAATGGCTGGAGGTAATTTAACTACGAAATTTAAAATGACAACGGGGGATTTGGCTCATTTAATTAATCAAACAAAATTTGCAATTCCAACAGATGATGTTCGTTATCATCTTGGAGGAATTTATTTCCATATTTCAGACGATTCTGGAGAAAATAAATTAACTACAGTAGCAACTGATGCTCAGCGTATGGCTTTGTGTGCTATGAAAGCGCCAGAAAAAAGTATTGGTATGCCTTCTGTAATTTTGCCAAGACGCGTAATAGGTGAATTGTCGAAATTGTTAGAAGATGCAAACGTTGATGATGTTATTGTAGAATTGTCTGATACAAAAGCTCGTTTCACAATAGGTGCTGCTATATTGACTAGCAAATTAGTAGACGCTCAATATCCTAATTATCGTGTTGTGATACCTAAAGGTAATGACAAGATTGCAGTGTTAGATAGAAAACAATTTGTAAATGCTGTTGATTTGGTTTCTGTGGCAAGTGTTGATAAAACAAAATCTATACAGTTAACTTTTTCAATGAATAAATTAGTTGTTAATGCTTCTAGTCCAGATGCAGGTACAGCTACACAAGAATTAGATGTTGAATATAATGGTGATGCAGCTTTTACAATTAACTTTAATGTAAAGTTTTTATTAGACGTTGCTGGTCAAATAGAAGGAGATAAATTCCAGATAGAGATGCAAGAATCTTTGTCTCCAACTATTATGAAATCTACCGATAAAAATACAGATGCTTTATTTGTATTAATGCCTATGAGAATGTAATTTGTTCTTTAGGTAAAAAAATAAAAAATCCGTTTATTAGAACGGATTTTTTTGTGATAGATACAAGGAATTAAAAGAAGAAAAAGGTTGCTTTTCCGGTTTCTTTAATATATTCTTATACAGAGTTTTTTAAGAAAAAGAGGTATTTTAATGGCGTCTTATATTGCAAATGATATGCGTGTCGGTTGGGTTATTTCTCACAATGGCAAGCGTTATTCTGTTACTTCTATTACAAAAGTAAAACCTGGAAAAGGTGGTGCTTTTGTGCAAGCTGATTTGCGTGATATTGACTCTGGTAATAAAGGTGGTGATCGCTGGCGTGCAGAAGACAAAGTAGAAAAATTGATGGTGGAAGATTTAGAATGTCAGTATTTATATTCTGATGGTACAGATGCATTTTTTATGAATATGTCAGATTATGAACAGTTTACAATGCCTAATGATTCCTTAGGGGAACAGATGAAATTTTTAGCCCCAGAAATGATGGTTAAAGCTAATTTTGTAGAAGGACATCCTGTGTCTATTAGTTTACCAAAAACAGTAACGGCTATTGTTGCAGAAACAGAGCCAGCTTTGAAAGGACAGACTGTTTCTAGTAGTGGTGGTAAACCTGCTATATTAGATAATGGTGTTCGAGTACAAGTTCCTTTGTTTATAGAAGAAGGTGAAAAAATAGTTGTTAACACGGAAACATTAGAATATGTGGAACGTGCAAAATAAATATATTTGATTTAAAAAATCGTCCATTTTTTTAATGGACGATTTTTTTATATTTTATTACCGGATCCCATGATGTTTTGAATTTCAGATATACACAACTTTGTAATAGTGTTTTTTGCTTCTGTTAAGAAAAATCTTGGATCTGTAATATTGTTGTTTTTAGATAATTGGGCTCGTAGAGAAGACATGAAGGCCAATCTTAAATCACTATCTATGTTTACTTTGGTAATATGAAATTTAATAGCTTTACGTATTTGCTGTGCAGGTATACCTTTTGCGTGTGATATTTTGCCACCAAATTTATTAATAGTATTCACAAATTGTGAAGGGACTGTAGATGCTCCGTGTAAAACCAAAGGGATGTTTGGAATAAGTTTGACTATTTGTTCCAAAATATCAAAACGTAAATTATCATAATTTGTTTTTAGTTTGTGAATACCATGAGATGTACCTATAGCTATAGCTAATGAGTCTGTGCCTGTTTCTTTAACGAAATATTTTGCTGTTTCCGGATCTGTATATTCAGACTGTTTTGATTTTGTATTTTTGTCTTCTATACCAGATAATACACCTAATTCAGTTTCTACTGATACATTAAATTTATGTGCATAATTTATAATTTTTTTAGAAATACTTATGTTTTTGTGAAGTGGTAAAGCGCTACCATCAAACATCACGGATGAAAAACCTAAATCTATAGCATGTTTACATGATTCAAAACTGTGTCCATGATCTAAATGGAGGACTATTTGTCCTTTTTTATATTTTGCGCCAGCAATCATGCCAATTAGTATATTTTCGTCCATATATTTTAAAGCAGATTCTGATACGGCTAAAATAATAGGGCTTTGTGTAATTGTTGCGGCTTGTAATATTGCCTGTAATGTTTCTAGATTATAAAAATTAAAAGCCGGAATTGCATAACCTCCGGAAAGGGCTTTTTTAAAAATATTAGTCGTATTAACTAATCCAAAGTTTTGGTAGTGCATATTTTTATCCTTAATATTTATTAGTATTGATTATATCATATATTTTGGTTGGGTTCTCTCTTTTTGTTGTCTTACTTGACTTATGGGTTATGTGTGTCAATATATGTATGTTAATAAGGAAAGAGTATGAAAAATTTTTTAATATTATTATTAGGTGCTGTTGTTTTGGTTGGTTGCTATTCAGACAGTGATTCCGGCAACGTGTATGATAATTATGGTGTTAAGTATTATCAGAGTGGTTCTGATTGTATATATTATATAAATGAACCAGGAAAACCCTTAAATGATAGTTCTTTGAAAAATATTAAAGGAATTGTGTATCCACATACAAAGTGTTCAGATTTATATGCTAAAGATGATTTTGGTGTGTTAGATAAAAAATTTACACATAATGTTAAGGTTGTTAAAAACCATAAAAAACCACACTCTTGTAGATGTCGTAGTTGTTGTAGGGGTATGAAATTAAAACATCGTTATATATTAAAATAAACGTAAATTTTATTTGTGTATATAATGAAAATATGGTAAAATATTCTCAAAAGAAAGGAGATTTATATATGAAACTTATGAAAAA
>JAKSTE010000069.1 GCA_024402735.1 Alphaproteobacteria bacterium | reverse complement strand
GCAACAATAGCGCAAACACTTGTTAACAAGATTTTTTTCATACTTTTTCTCCTTTTAATAAGTACGTATTCCTATTTTAAATGATTTTTCTTATGGTTGCAAATGAAAAATACAATACTTTTGTAACGGTTTGTGGCGCGTCATAAAGTAAAAAAGTTTGATTTTGTCGTCTTTATATATATAATAGTCTCCTACGGAGATGTGGCAGAGCTGGTCGAATGCGCGCGACTCGAAATCGTGTATACAGGCAACTGTATCAAGGGTTCGAATCCCTTCATCTCCGCCAGTATATTTGTGTTTATTGTTTTTTTGTTCTTTTGTTATAACTATAAGAAAAAACTTTATTTTTACTAAAAATATACTATTATTTATTCAAATAAATGTAAGTAGGATGATTTTATGAAACGTTCAGATTTAATTAGAAGTTTAAAAGTACAATTTAAAAGTATGCGTACAGAAGATGCTGCAGCCATACTAGATACTGTATTAGGTTCTATGATGCAAGCTATAGCAAATGGTGATAAAATAGAATTGCGTGGTTTTGGTACTTTTCAACCAAGATTACGTGCATCAAAAGAAGGTTATAATCCTAGTACTGGAAAAACAGTTTATTTAAAACCAAATACAACTATTTTATTTAAACCTAGTCATGAATTAACAAAAGAAATGAATGAGTAAGTAATGTCAGGAATTAAAAACCATAACCGAGATAAATACGATAGAGTTCGTAGATTGTTATGGATCAAGTGTGAAGCTTGTGGTCATCTAGTTTACTATAAAGATTATAAAGATAATCATTATGTATGTCCTCGTTGCGGTAGAGCATTTATGATGACCCCAAAACAACGTTTTGATTTGTTGTTTGATAATAACAAATGGCAAAAAATAGAATTGCCAGAAGTTTCAGATGACCCTTTAAATTTTGTAGATAGAATGACATATAAAGATAGATTGTCTGAAGCTCGTGCAGAAACAGGGTGTAATGATGCTATAGTTACAGCAGATGGTGTTGTCGGAGGAATTAACACAACAATATGTGTAATGAACGGTGATTTTATGATGGGTTCTATGGGAAGAGCTGTTGGAGATGCAATAGTTACA
The DNA here is from genome assembly GCA_024402735.1 of Alphaproteobacteria bacterium. Classification (GTDB taxonomy): domain Bacteria; phylum Pseudomonadota; class Alphaproteobacteria; order Rs-D84; family Rs-D84; genus Enterousia. The sequence goes on along the minus strand of JAKSTE010000069.1, from coordinate 1,039 downwards.
AGTATAGAACACGCTATAGAATCTAAAAATCCTTTTGTTATGGTTACATGTAGTGGTGGAGCACGTATGCAAGAGAACATATTGGCTCTAATGCAAATGGCTCGTACAACAGCAGCTGTTAATAGATTACATGAAACAAAGACACCATATATAATTATACTAACAGATCCTACTTTTGGTGGAGTTACAGCATCTTTTGCTATGTTAGGGGATGTACATATTGCAGAAGCTGGTGCTAGAGTTGGATTTGCTGGTCGCAGAGTTATAGAACAAAACATACATGAAAAATTACCTTCTAATTTCCAAACAGCAGATTATTTATATGATCACGGTATGGTAGATATTGTTGCACGTAGATCTGAATTAAAGAAAGTATTAGAGAATGTTTTGGCTGTATTAACAAAACAACCTAAAGAACCTAAAACTATCGATATAAAAACACCTAAAATAGGAATTCCTAAAAAAACAAGAGGAAAAGCTTCTAAAGTAGATCCTGTATATGACAAAGTCTTATTGGCTAGAAATGAAAATAGACCACACTTTTTAGATTATATATCGGGTATAGTTGATGGTTGGACTTATTTAGCTGGGGATAGATGTTTCGGTGAAGATCCTGCTATGTGTGGAGGAATTGGTTATTGGTCTGGTACACCAGCTGTTATTATAGGTCAGGAGAAAGGTCGTACAATAGAAACACGTCAAAAACACAGATTTGGTATGGCTAATCCAGAAGGATATCGTAAAGCTCAAAGATTAATGAAGTTAGCAGAGAAATTTAACTTACCTTTGATTTCATTGTTTGATACAGCAGGTGCTTTTGCTGGTGGTGCAGCAGAAGAAAGAGGCCAATCTCAAGCTGTTGCTTCATCTATTGCTACAGGTTTAAGCATAAAAACACCTTATGTTGCTGTAAATGTAGGAGAAGGTGGATCTGGAGGAGCTATAGCAATAGGTACTGGTGATAAAGTACTTATGTTAGAAAATGCAATATATTCCGTAATTGCTCCAGAATCTTGTGCAAGTATATTATGGAAAGATA
>JAKSTE010000068.1 GCA_024402735.1 Alphaproteobacteria bacterium | reverse complement strand
GATTACGTAAATCGAGTTTTTGAATTAGACAAGTTTAAAAATATATCTGGTTATTAGTCATGGTGTTCTATGTGACAGGCACAAGATCTTGTTCCAAATATCCATAACAAAATCCACACAACAGCAGCAATACCTACAGCAACGTAAATAGCTCTAGAAGTAATAGACATAGGACCAAATAACCATTCTACCAAATTAAATTTAAACAAACCAACTAATCCCCAATTTAGTGCACCGATTAAAGTGATAGGTTTTAAAACATATTGAACAAGTGCTCTCATAATTTTCTCCTTATTTGTAATAATGTTTGTCTAATGAGACATCTACAGTATATCAAAACAAACCACTTATTTACCTAGGAACGTTATCCTTATAAAACAAATAGAGCCTTCATTAATAATGAAGGCTCCTATTTATTATAAAACACAATAAAAAGATTTACTTTTTACGTGGGAATTTAACAGCTGCTTGTGCTGCTGCCAAACGTGCAATAGGAACACGGAATGGACTACAAGATACAGAATTAAATCCTACTTTATGGAAAAATTCTATAGACTCAGGATCTCCACCATGTTCTCCACAAACACCTAAATGTATACCTTCGCCTTTGGTATCACGAGCTTTTGCTACAGCATCTTTTATCAATAAACCAACACCCAGTTGATCAACAGAAGCAAAAGGATCTGCAACATAAACACCACGAGCACGGTATTCTTCTAAGATCTTACCAGTATCATCACGAGACATACCTAAAGTAGTTTGTGTTAAATCGTTTGTTCCAAATTCAAAGAACTCACAACTTTCTGCTATTTCATTAGCTAAAACAGCAGCACGAGGTAACTCTATCATAGAACCAACTTTATATTCTACAGATTCACCACATTCTGCAAATAATGCGGAAGCTGTAGCATCTATAACTGCTTTAACAATATCTACTTCTTTTTTAGACCCAACTAAAGGTACCTCTATTTCAGGAAATACACGAACGCCATTTTTCTTGCATTCTAATGCAGCAGACAAAATAGCACGTGTTTGCATTTCGCAAATTTCTGGATATGTAATTGCTAATCTACAACCACGATGTCCTAACATTGGATTCTGTTCACGTAAAGCTTCAGAACGAGCTTTTACAAAATCAAGTGTTTTTCCTATATGATTTGCCAACTCTAACATATCTTCTTCTGTATGAGGTAAGAATTCATGAAGAGGAGGATCTATCAAACGAATTGTTACAGGAAGACCATCCATGATTTTGAATAATTCAATAAAGTCAGCTTTTTGATAAGGCAATAGTTTATCCAACGCAGCACGACGTCCATTCTCATCATCAGCCAAAATCATTTCACGCATATCTTGTATACGACTTGGATCAAAGAACATATGTTCTGTACGGGCCAAACCGATACCTTCTGCACCAAAATCACGAGCTTGTTTTGCATCTTTTGGTGTTTCTGCATTGGCCTTAACTGTTAATGTTTTTATTTCATCAACCCATTTCATCAATGTTCCAAAATTACCTGTCAATTCAACAGATACTGTTGGAACCTGACCTTCAATAATTTGTCCTTTTGCACCATCAATAGATACCCAATCACCCTCATGAATAACAGACCCGCAAGTTGTTTTCATTGTCTTTGTTTCGTAATCTATTTTAATATCTGGAGACCCTGAAACACATGGTGTTCCCATACCACGAGCAACCACTGCCGCATGAGATGTCATACCACCACGAGCAGTAATAACACCTTGTGCTGCATTCATTCCTGCAATGTCTTCTGGAGATGTTTCTATACGGATTAACATCACTTTTTTACCAGCCTTCTTCCAAGCTTCTGCATCTTCTGCATTGAAAACAGCTTGTCCAACTGCAGCCCCAGGAGAAGCAGGCAAACCATTAGCTATCACTTTTTTATCAGCTTTTGGGTCCAACATAGGATGTAACAAGTGATTTAATTGATCTGCACCTACACGTAAAATAGCTTCTTCTTTTGTTAATAAACCTTCAGAAACCATTTCTACAGCCATACGTACAGCAGCTGCTGCTGTTCTCTTTCCGTTACGGCATTGCAACATCCATAATTTTTTGTGTTCAATGGTAAATTCCATATCTTGCATATCTTTATAGTGTTGTTCCAATTTATTACGAACAT
>JAKSTE010000067.1 GCA_024402735.1 Alphaproteobacteria bacterium | reverse complement strand
AACAATTCTGAACGTATGTCCAAATCAGATAATTCAGAAGCTTTTGGTGTTTTTCCTTCATTAAATGTCATAAAACAATATTTATTACCACCAATTGTATCTTCACAAGCACTTTTAAAGAATTTCTTTATATCAGACTTTGTCAAAACAGCTGTATCATCACCATTTTCTGCTGGCGTTGTCAAAGTTTCAATTGTTCCCCCATTAACAAAATCAGCTGCAGAAGCAACAGACATCGGTGTACCTTCTACACAACGATAAGGATTTTTAGCACAAGCTGCACTAAAGCAATTACTTATTGTTTTATAACAAGTGTTTACAGCATTTGCACCGGCTAAATCAGCACCATCTTTTACCATTTTTTCAAGACGACCACCAGAAAACTGACTTGTATCTGCAGAACCAAATAATTCTACAATACCTTCAGTTTGACATCTGGCTAAAGTTGATGCACACAAAACTTGTTGTTTTGAAAATTCATCATGATCGGTACACAATTCAAAATCTTCTCCACACACATCATCTTTCTTTAAACATGTTGTATATTTTTTTACACATTGTGTCGTATCATAACGATTAGCTATTGCTGCACCTTCTACCAATTGATGCATCACGCTATTTGTAGTAGGATACATAAATTTAGTTACTTCATAATCTTTTACATCAACAGGGACTGCGCCGGCAAATTCTTTACCTGTTTTTTTAACTTTATAACCAGCAACTATACCCAAATCAGTAACACTTGAAGCACCAAACAAATCATTTATACCATCAGCACCACATTGGTATAAAACACTCGTACATTGGGCCATTTTACTATGGAGTAAAGGATTTGTTGTACATTCTTCAAAATCAGAACCACACGCGTCTGACTTTTTCATACAATTAGTATATTCTTCAACACATTCTGAAGCGGTCAATAACGTAGAACCGGATGTTCCGCTAGTGTTTAAAGCAGCTCTCGCATAAACTGAAGCTAAACTACTTCTGGTTGTAGGCAAACGCGTCGTACCAACATTCATAGCAACACGCGATGTGGCGGCAAACCCCGAAGGTACAACAGCCATAACAGCCAATAAACTCACTATTTTATTCAGAATTTTCATTCCCAATCTCCATTTAGTTTGTCTTTATTTTATCATAGTTTGTAAAATAATAAAAGGAAAAAAACTCAAAAAAAGCAACAACAAAAAGTCTATTGAATAGAATCTAAAATTTCTTTTAGTTCTAACATTTCATCTGGTAATTTTGTTTTAAAATGCATTTGCTCACCTGTTATTGGGTGTTTAAACTCTAAAACCTCAGCATGTAACATCTGCCCATTATGACTTCTTACAAAATCCAACAAATCGCTATCTTTTATACTGCCTATACGAGCACCCGTTTTTCCGTATAAGGGATCACACAAAACAGGAAAACCATGTGCAGACAAATGAACTCTTATTTGATGTGTCCTACCGGTTAATAAAGTACACCTAAACATAGATATTCCTGCCTTTGTCCACACATCAGCCACATTTACTACTGTGTGAGCTGGTTTGCCACCGCTTTTAACCATTGTCATTTTTTGACGATTACGAGAAGACCTTGCTATATTTCCTGTTATATCTGCGCCTCCCCAAGGTGGTACCCCCCATACAAAAGTGACATATTTTCTTGTTAAGTCATGCGTAGAAAAGGTTTTAACCAACTCCCTATAAGCGGCATCCGTTTTTGCAAAAACCATAACCCCACTTGTGTCTTTATCCAACCTATGTACAACACCAGGTCTTGTATCTCCACCTAAAGAAGACAAATGAGTATACGCCAATAAATTTTGAACTAATGTCTTTGTTTTATTACCAGCAGATGGATAAATAACCACTCCGCGTGGTTTATTGATTACTATTATATCTGAATCTTCATATAAAATATCTAAATCAAAATCGGTGGATATGTTTTCAATAGCAACATCAGATTTTTGTTGTTCCACCTCAACAACATATTCTTCTCCTAATCTAGTCTTATCAGATAATTTTAAAGACCTACCATTAACAGAAGTTATTTTAAATTTCTGTATTTCACTTCTAGAAAATTCTGGCATTTGCAAAGATAAAAATTTATCAATACGTAAACCAATATTTTCTTCTGAAACAAAAAAATTTCGGGTTTCTGACATTTACTTGTACTCTACCCATTTTTTACCACGAACACATTTCGAAACATCTAACTTTAAACTATACTCTCCATCAACAGGACAAGTTATCATTCCTTCTGTTTTTGTATCAGTAGCTTTTTCGTCTGCGTTTCTCCATGCAAAATTTATACTATCTGGTTTATGCACACAAACCAAACGTAAATTACC
>JAKSTE010000066.1 GCA_024402735.1 Alphaproteobacteria bacterium | reverse complement strand
ATGCTTTTGTTGCAACCTTTGGAACAGGACATCCCATATTTATATCAATCCATTTTGCTCCGACATCTTGCAAAATTTTTGCAGATTCAGCCATCAAATGTATATCCGACCCAAAAATTTGGGCTCCAATATTTCCCTCATCTGTATAAACATCAAAATTACGCTCACAATTTTTATGTTTTTCTACCAATGAATGACAAGATATCATTTCTGTCATAATAGATATATCTGGAGCAAATTTACGTATTATCGTTCTAAACGGCTTATCTGTTATTCCAGCTAAAGGTGCGGCAAAAATTTGATTATGATTAGAAAACATTTGTGATATAATACATCTCATGAAAGAAAAAATCAAAGAATTATTATCTTTTATTAAAAAGTCCTTGTCTATGAGTTTGCAAGGAAAACTTGGTTTTTTATGTTTGTTACTAAGTATATTTTTCTTTGTTCGACTTTTTTGTGGAGAAGCTAGTATTCAAAGATTTCTTGTTAATATATGGGATTTAAAAAACAAGCAAACAGAATTAATCTCTGCTCAAGCAGATCTGCAACAACTTCAGCATCATGTATATATGCTACAACACCCTAATTCTTCATCTGATTATATAGAAGAAGTCGGGTTAAAGGTATTAAACCTAGGTAACCCGAACTTAAAAGAATTAAAATATCAATAAAATTAATTCAAATATATAATTGTACTATTCAAATACAATGCAAAAGTTAGCCATAAGATGTATGGTACTACTAACCAAAAAGCTGGTTTGCTAATTTTATTGAATGCTCTAGACATAAATATTGCAACAACGAGCAAAGCAGTTAATACTATTACCGCTACTTTTATCATATTTGTACCGAAAAACACATAGGACCATAACGCATTTAATATTAAATTCAAGCCAAACAAAGAATAAGCTACAGCTCTATCTCTTGTAGGTACAAAATTATGTTTTTTAATAACAAAGAAAAATGCCAAACCTATTAATATATACAAAACACTCCATGCCACACTAAACACCCATCCATCCGGAGTTAACATAGAATGTTGTAAAGAATTATACCATAGGTTTTCTCCCCCTATTATGGGTGTAAACATAACACCAATAAAACCAGGTATAAAAGATAAAAACATAGCTAATATAAATTTTATTATTGTCATTTTGTTCTCCTTTGTTCGTAACCAATTGTACCATCTATATAAACAATATAATATTTGAATGAATTCCTTTTATGTTGAAAAAATTCCTTTTAAAATAGTTAAAGCACTTGCACATATTATTTTCTAGTCCTACAATACCGCATAATAAAAACAGTAAAAGAAAAGAGAAAACGAAATGTCAATAAAGAAAAAAAACATGGCAAGAGAATGGTTCGATACTATTTTTTATGGAGGACTGATAGCTATTATTTTTCGCAGTTTATTATTAGAGCCTTTTAATATTCCTTCTGGATCCATGATACCATCCCTTCATGTAGGAGATCATATATTTGTACAAAAATGGGCCTACGGATATTCAAGATACTCTTTTCCTTTCGGTTCATGGAAATTATGGAATGGACGTTTCTTCGATAAAAAAGAACCAGAAGTTGGTGATATAATTGTGTTTAGAAACCCTTCAGATGAATCTGTAGATTATGTAAAAAGATTAATCGGAATCGGTGGAGATACAATTCAAATGAAAGAAGGTCGTCTGTATATAAACGGTAAACAAGTAAAAAGAAGCGATCCAAAACCATATATTGTAGCTAATTTACCTAAATCATTAAGATCCGTTGGTTTTTATAAAGACAACCTAAGTATTAAAGGAAATAAAATTTGGATTGATAATGAACCAGCTACTTTTAATTATACAATAGAATATAAAACAGATATGTTCTGTAATAAACATCCTCAAGAATGTGGTGTTTTTCAAGTTACCGAATATAAAGAAACGTTACCTAACGGTGTAGAACATAGTATCATAGAATATTCTGATAATGCTCCTTTAGATAACACTCCTGTATTTACCGTTCCAGATGGTTTTTGTTTTTTCATGGGAGACAACAGAGATAACAGTGCTGATAGCCGAGCACATGTTGGATATGTAAACAAAGATAATATTTTAGGAAAAGTTTGGTTTATATGGTATTCTCACAATTATTATGCCCCTATGCTTGCTGTATGGAATTGGGGTGAAAAAATGAGATGGCCACGATTTGGAATTAAGGCAAAATAAATTATGAATATAAATTATACTTTTAAAGACGAAAGTCTATTACAATTAGCTTTAACACAAAGTGGTATTAATGCTGTTAATAATAATGAAAGACTAGAATTTATTGGAGATAGAGTTCTTGGTCTATCAGTTGCTGAATTACTCTATAAGATGTATCCAGAAGCAAACGAAGGTGGATTAGCAAGAAGACACGCCACATTAGTTTCTACAGAAACATTAGCTCAAGTTGCAAAGACATTAGATATTGCAAAACATGTACGCCATGGACACATGACATGTGATAAAATAGATCATATATTGGCAAATGCTGTCGAAGCTATACTTGGTGCTATTTTTCTTGATTCAAATTTTGATACAGTTAAGCAA
>JAKSTE010000065.1 GCA_024402735.1 Alphaproteobacteria bacterium | reverse complement strand
CTACCACTAGTACCTGAAACTAGCGCGTCTACCAATTCCGCCATATGCCCGTTAAAGCATTGTGAATAATAAATCAACTTAAGGTAATTTGCAAGAAAAATAAAATAAAAAATGAAAATTTTTTTATTACAAATAAATAATTTTACTTGCTCTAGTTTTTGTATTTTTGCTAGTATTTATAGAGATGAGAAGGATATTTTTTTGTATTTGTATGTTGTTTTATTTGTGCTCCCAGTCTATGGCGGCGTCTGTACGTGATGCAAATACTATTAAAAGAACAAACTTAACTAATACGATTGCTAATACTACAACTAAAGGTAATGTAAAAGTTAGAAGTTCAAATAATAGCTCTAAACAGGTTGTTAATAGTAGAGTAGCTGTAAAAAAAACTGATACTAACAAGTTAAAAAAACCGACAAGACGTAGTAGTTTGGTTTTAAGAACTTCATCAAATGGAACGAAGAAATTAAACGTTTTATCACGAGCCGCAACTAAAAGTTCAAATGAAGAGGCTGGTGTGCAACAAACTAAAATAGGTGTTGCATATGAACAATGCAAAACAGCGTTTTTTACTTGTATGGATCAATTTTGTAAATTAAAAAATGATTCTTATAGAAGATGTTCGTGTAGTGATAAAGTTTATTCTTTTGACAATATTACAAGCACTTTAAATAAAGCCAGTGAGAAGTTAACAGAGTTTTCTGAAAATTTAGATGTTGTTGGGTTAACTAAAGAACAAGCTATATCTATGAAAACGGCTTCTGAAGGGGAAATTGCTTTAACTGAAGATAAATCTTCTTCTAAACAATTATTACAAGCTATCATGAATTCAATAAATGGTAATGATACGAAAGTTGGAGGAAAATATTCTGATTTAAACAGTATTAATTTAAATTTTGATTCTTCAAATGCTTTTGGTACAAATGATACAGGTCAGATATTGGCTTCGTATAATGGAGCTGCTTTATATACAGCTGTCTTTCCTCAGTGTCGAGAGGCGGTTTTAACTGATTGTAATGATGCCGCTTTACAGCGAGCAGTTAATGCTTATTTAATGGCGATAGAACAAGATTGTAATACCGTTAATTTGGCTCTAAATAATCAAAAAAAACAATTGAATACAGCCATACATGAAGAAAGTATTATGTTAGATGTTGCTCGTGTTGAAAATAGACAAAAGCATAATATAGATGATGTATCTACTTGTTTAGCAAATGTTGAACAAATTATAGAAAGTGAAGATGTTTGTGGAAAAAATTATTACAAATGTTTAGATAATGGACAATATATAGATGCAACTACAGGTGCACCAATTGATGGAATTGTAGATTTTTATAAGTTAGGTCAATTATTGACATTTAATTCTAATGTAAGTTTGGATAAACAAAAATTATCAACTATACCTGACAATAGGTTTTTTGTTCAAGCCTTCGAATCAAAAACAAAACAGTTTGTAGAAGATGCTCTGGAAAGGTGTTCAGAAAAAGCAGAAGTAGTATGGAAAGACTATTTGGATATGGCCTTGTTAAATATTTATTATGCACAACAAGCAAAAATTGCAGAAATTCAACAAAGTTGTTTTGATTTGGTGGCTTCTTGCTATGATAAGCAAAATACATCTATTACTCAAGCTTTGACAAATCTAACAGGAAAATATGCGGATAATATGCAGCCAGACAAAATAGTTTTGTCTGAAAAAATGTGTTCTAATTATATAGATTCTTGTAATAATTTGTTTGGTGCAGATATAATTGATAGTTATTTAAAAAATAGGGATAAAACAGATGTTTTGGCTACTTGTAAAAATGTAGCTCAGCAATGTTTCTCACAGTATGGTGGAGATAATTACGAAAATTTTTATAATCCGTATAGTGGTATCTTTGCGGATACGAATGCATTAGATTGGTTTTCTTTATATGATGATAGTAATAAAAAAGTGATCTCTCCATGTGCACAAATGGTTAAAGATATAGATGCTTGTAGTCAAAACTTGGAAAGTGTGTTTGGTGGTTTTGATAAGAAACAAATAAATAACTCAGTATGTTACACTTATTCTAATTCTGATAATAATTCAGAGTCATGTGTTAGAGAATTACGTTCTAGTGGTGTAGCAACAGAAGTATATTATAAAATAACAGATATTTTATCTAAACAGTGTGAAACTCTTGGTGGATATTTTGTAGAACCTAAATTTGCTAAGGCCTACGGATATTTAGAAACAGATTATTGTAAATTAGATACAACAAATAGCAATGTAAAGAATTTAGACATGCTTTTCAAGTTCGTACAAGAGGAAGACGTTTGTCCGTCTAATTATAGAAGTCGTGTAGATGTTAATTCTTGGGGGGCTTGTTCTTGTTGGGAAAATGGTGGACGTCGTAGTAAAAATGGCGCTATACAAATTTGTAAAGCCTTGTTGCCAAGTGTTGCGTACCACGAAACAGATGCTTTTTGTGAAGATGAAGTAGATTTTATTGGTGCAGATGGTAAGGCTGTTGGTCATGCTGTAAATCCACCACAGAATAATGATCCTCATTATTGGTGTACACAGCAAATTGTTTCTAGTAGTGGTAAAGTGTGTCCTACTCTAGAG
>JAKSTE010000064.1 GCA_024402735.1 Alphaproteobacteria bacterium | reverse complement strand
AGATGGCAGAAAAATCATATGTACCAAACACAGCTGTTACAAAAATAGCTGATACTATTATTGAGTGATTAAAAATTAGTTGAAAGGTGGTGCTGTTTATAATAAACTATGTATATAGCACAAGGGAGTAGGATATGACTATTCGTCAACTTAGAGATGATACAGAGGGTTAATATTATGGGATCAAATTAAAGGGTTGTAACATGAATATTGAAGTAGAAGATTAATTTATAATATAAAGGATTATATTATGGGTGTAGATGCTTAAATAATAGTTTTTTATTATGAAAAAGCCGGCTTTTGCCGGCTTTTTTAATCTTCGAAATTCATATCACTGATCTTTTCTGCTCGTGGTGTAATTTTATCTACAGAAGTTTGTATTTGTTCTATATCTGTAGTCGTTTGAGAGAAGTGTTTTTGTAAATTCTCAGCACGATCATTTAACCTAGATAAATCTGTTAATAACAAATCTAATTCGTGTTTTATTTTGTTTGCTACGTGTTTTATTTTAATGTCAGATAAAACTGCTCTAATTGTATTTAAAGTGGCCCATAAAGTTGATGGAGAAACAATAAATACCTTTTTACGGTTAGCATAATCTACTATTGAAGGAAAGTTACGGTGTAGTTCTTCAAATATAGATTCTGAAGCAATAAACATCATTGCAGATTCTGCTGTTTTTCCAGGAATAATATATTTTTCTGCAATAGCATCTATATGTTTTTTTACATCAGCTTCAAATTGTTTACAGTAAACTTCATTAGATGAATCTTTTTGCATACAATTAAAACTTTCTAATGGAAACTTACTATCAATAATCATATCTCCAGGAGGGTACGGTAAACGGATTATACAGTCTGGACGTACGCCGTTCTCCAATACATACTGAAATGCGTATGTCTCTGGTGGCATAATATCTGATACAAGGTCTTCTAGTTGCCTTTCACCAAAAGATCCTCTAGCTTGTTTATTACCCATTAATAGATTTTTAAAATTAGCTATATCTCCACTTATATTTTTTAGCTCTATTGCATTTTGGGTAAGTGTACCTAATCTTTCTGCTAATCTTTCACGTAAACGAGCATTGTCTTCTTTTAGACTAGATATATCAACTGTTGGTTTACGGAATATTAATACTAATAATAACAATGTTATGATTACTAACAGTGCCAAAATATAAGTTGTCATTTGAAAATCCTTTGATACAATCCTTTCGTAATAGATTATAAGGTGATTTACAAATGTTGCAAATGAAACTTTGTGGAGATTTAGTTTTAAGAGAAAAATGCGCCCCTGTGTCTGAGATTACACCAGAGTTGTTACAAAATATGGACGAAATGGTGCAAATGATGGAAGAACAGAACGGAGTTGGTTTGGCTGCACCACAAGTTGGTATAAAACAACGTTTCTTAGTTATGTTTGATCCTGATACTAAAACAACATATCGCATGATAAACCCAGTTATAACATCTAAAAGTGAAGAAACTGTAGTTTTAGAAGAGGGCTGTTTGTCTATATTAAACTCTGAAAACATGCCTGTGTTCTCTGATGTAGAACGTCCAAATGCTGTAGAAGTTACATGGACAGATGAAAAAGGTAAAGAACATCATGCTAAAATGACAGGAACTGCAGCTCGTATAGTACAACACGAAGCAGATCATTTAGATGGTGTATTGTTTATAGATTATTTACCTAGTGTAAAACGTGAAATGTTAATGCGTAAAGTTATGCGGAGGCACGCATGAAATTAATTTTAATGGGAACTAATGATTTTGTTGTTCCTGTTTTTGATGCTTTAGCAAAACAACATGAAATAATAGGTGTTTTTACACGTGCTCCTAAGCCTATGGGGCGTAAACATGTTTTAACTCCTTCTCCTGTTCATACATGGGCAGAACAATTAGGTTTAAAACTACATACTTCTATTAAAGAATTTGATTCTGTAACAGAAAAACCAGATTATATTGTGGTTATGTCTTATGGGGTTATATTACGTGATAACGTTTTAAATGCTGCAAAATGTATAAATATACACCCAAGTAGCTTACCAAAGTATCGTGGACCATCTCCAATACGTACAGCTATATTAAATGGCGATACAAACATAGATGTATGCTTAATGGCAATGACAGCAGAAATGGATGCTGGAGATGTGTATTTACGCAAAAATATAGAAGTAGAAGAAAATGATACGAATGCAGATGTGGAAAATAAGGTTTCGGCAGCTGCTATTGAAGTTTTGAATGAGTATTTAGCTTCTCCAGACAGTTTTGTGGCTGTTCCACAAGATGGTGAGCCAACTTTTACACGTAAATTTACCGGAGAAGATGAAATTATAGACTGGTCAAAAGATGTTAAGGACATACACAACCAAATAAGAGCACTTGGTTGTGGCCGTACAAAGATAAATGGTATAGATGTAAAAATCCTTGAAACTCGGATTGTTGATGGTAAACTGTGTGTCACCACTTTACAACCAGCTGGAAAAAATCCAATGGACTGGAAGAGTTTCTTAAATGGTTTGCATGGTGTTGAAATACGTTACGGAGAATAGATATTAGTTAATTCTTCGTAGTATAGAAATTCATTAAAAGGTAAGATAACTATGGTAATTTGCGGGTATTATCACCGTTTAGTAGAAGAACAATTATCTAATATGTTTTGCCA
>JAKSTE010000063.1 GCA_024402735.1 Alphaproteobacteria bacterium | reverse complement strand
CTCTTTTGGTTTGAGGTCTTTTATTTGTATGAGTACTTAAATATTTTTGTAAGGATTCTACTGTGCGAAAGTACATGATACCATCGATGTTAGCTGGTTTATTAGCATTCGTGACGCATAATATACTAGTATCGATACTGATACCCTCTAATGTATCTGCAAAACAAAGTTGTATACGTTTAATAGTATCTTGTAATACATTGTCTGGAACATTGGTTGTACCAATAATAAGTTTTTCGTTTGTTCCTAAAGCAACAACTGCAGGATATTTCCCTTCTATTTTTATTAAATCTTGTACATCATATCCGGATTTTTTCAATATGTCATATATATCAGATATAGAAGAATATATTGCTTCTTTTACCGGCGCGATAGAAGACATTTCTATATATTCTTCTGAATTATCGGTTTGTACTATGTACTTAGACATAAAATCGGTTAATTCTTGTAAAATAGTGTTTTGAGCTGATTGTAATTGCAACTCTAAAAAACCAATAACTAAACTACCAGCAAGACCAAGTAGGGAGCTAGTAAAAGCTGTGCCCATACCAGATAATGGTTTTGCTATACCTGTTTGCATATTTGTAAGTACAGATGCATCATTAAAATCTAAGGCTACAAGTAAATCGGCAAAGCCTCCAACTGTTACAATTAATCCCCAGAAAGTTCCTAATAGCCCTAAAAATATCAAAGTATTTTTTACATAACGTACAGAATCACGCTCGTTATCAAGTTTTACATAAACCAAATCTAACAATTCTGTCAGATTAGAAGTAGTGATTTGCATATGTTTATTATGTAAAGCAAGCGCAATAGGGCGTAATATACGAGGAACTATTCCTGTTGAATTAGAACCTGTAAAATAACCATGTAGCCATTTAAACTCAGGTAATAAATGGAACATATTTACAAAACATAAAATAATTCCAAATAAAGAAACACCTATGATAATACCGTTTAAGTATATGTTTGATATAGCTATGTTCATAAAAGTACGCCAAAACAATAGCGTCATGATCACTAAAAGCGCCGTGAATAGCGACATTTTATTTAAATTTTTATGAAATCTATTCATATGAAAATCCCTCGTTTTATAAATGATAATAAAATTCTTAATATCATGTCAATAGGGAATATATTTCTTATTATTTTGTTAAAAAGCTTGCTTTTTTTATAAAAATCTTCATAATAGGTCTGTTCCTGCTGATAGCATGGTGTTATCGGCTGTATAAACCAAAGGAAATAAAATGGCTTATTATGAAAACGTCTTGGTTTTCCGTCAAGACTTAACTGAACCGCAAGTTAAAGAAAAAGCGGGAAAATTTGCTGATATTATTAAAGAACTAGGTGGTTCTGTAAAATCTACAGAATTCTGGGGCTTGAAAAATTTAGCTTATATTATTCGTAAAAATCGTAAAGCACATTATGTTATGATGAACATAGAATTACCAGGTGCTCAGATTGCAGAATTGGAACGTCGTTCCCGTATAGATGAAGATGTTATTCGTTTTTTAAATGTTCGTGTTGAAAAATTGTCAACGACACCTTCAATTATGATGAAGAAAAATACAGAAGAAGAGGTGGCATAATGGCAGTTCGTGCAGCTATTTATCGTAAAAAATCAAATCCTTTAAAAGGTAAAGTTATTGATTATAAAGACGTTAAATTATTAGGACATTATATTACAGAACGTGGTAAAATTGTCCCTTCTCGTATATCTGGTGTTTCACAGAAAGATCAACGTGCTTTGGCTATAGCTATTAAAAGAGCGCGTCATTTGGGATTAATGCCATTTGTTAGAAACAATTTGGGTTAATCTCTAACTTTTTAACTTATTAACTAAAAAGGACAGACTATGAAAGTTATTTTGACAGAAAAAATCGCAAAGTTGGGTAATATAGGTGATTCTGTAGAAGTTCAAACAGGTCTTGCTCGTAACTATTTGTTACCAAATAATAAAGCTATGCGTTTTACAAAAGAAAATGTTGCTTTGTTTGAAGCAAAGAAAGCAGAATTAATTGCTCGTCATGAAAATGCAAAGAAAGATGCAGAATCTAAAGTAGAAGCAGTTAAAAATGCAAAGTTACATATGATACGTCAAGCTGGTGATACTGGTCAATTATATGGATCTGTATCTTCTCGTGATATTGCTCGTATGTTAAAAGAAATTGCAAATGTATCTGTTGAATCTGCTCAGGTTTTGTTAGGTTCACCAATAAAATCTATTGGTGCATTTGATACAAAAATCGCTTTACATCCAGATGTTATCGTTGATGTAAAAGTATATGTAGCACAGACTCAAGATGAAATAGATGCTTTGGTAGCTGGTAAAACTTTGACTTTTGGAACAAAGAAAGTTGAAGAAGAAGCTGAAGAAGTTGCAGAAGAGGTTGCTGCTCCTGTAGCTGAAGAAGAACCAGTTAAAGAAGAAAAGAAACAGTCTAAGAAAAAAGCTAAGACTGAAGAAAAATAGTTTGATTTACTATTTTATTTCATTTAAAAAGCATCCTTTTGAGGATGCTTTTTTATATAGTCATATTACCTATTTATGCAGATTGTGTATATATACACTTATTAGTTTGTGTGTCTTCGTTCGTTTTCCATTCTACCTTAAATCCATTCTTTAAAGGACATTTACATGTATGGTTTGATTTATCCCATGTACCTGTAGCAGATCCTTCT
>JAKSTE010000062.1 GCA_024402735.1 Alphaproteobacteria bacterium | reverse complement strand
AGGATCTTGTAATATAATAGTACTTGTTTCTACAGTATATGTAGGTGGGTTGTTGTTTTGTATGTCTTTTTCTTCACAGTTTGTATCATTGACGGGACACAAGTAGTATGTTATTGGAAATCCTTTAGCTTCCCACTTAGCATAAAGAGTGATATTACCAGTATTACCACCTCCAATGTTAACAGTAGTAGAACAATTTTGTATTCTTTCTGCATCTGTGCACCATCCTGCAAATGTATAACCAGATTTTTCAGGAGCGGCTATAATTGTAGAAGGAGTTTTAATATTATATGTTGTAGGATTTTTAGAATTGTTTGTTCCTCCGTCCAAGTTGTATGTGATTTTATATTCTGTTGGTTCATTATCAATACATGGTTCTAAATCTATGGTTTCTGGATTATTATAAGACTGTCCTGTATAGTATCTATTAGAAGAACTTCCGCAATCTTCGTCTTTTTTTACAAAGTATAAGTTGTATCCAGATTTTGCAAGACCTTTACAAATATTATTTTCACAAATAATAGGCCATCTTTCAGAAGTAAAAGCAACAGACGTTACTGTTCCGTTGATGTTATAGTTTAAGTAATATTTAGGGCTTTGTGTAGAACAATTATTTGGAGTGTTGGTATTGTTTGTATTCGATACAAACCAATATAATAATGTTGTTTTATCTGATTTTGGTTTTAAAACAACAGATTCTTGTCCTTCGGCTAGCTCTCCAATTGAATCATTAGAACAATTTCCAAAGATTCTTTCTGCTATTAAACATTTTAAGCATTCAATACTTTTTTCTCCTGTTTCGCCGCTACAAGAACATCTTTTATGAATTTGAGATTCAGGATCATATACGTTGCTGAAAAAAGTGCTGCCTAAGCCTATGTTGTCTATGTTGTTGTAATAATATGAGCCATCTGTTTCGGTTTTGTCTGATATACTCTGAAGATAACCACTTGTTTGATCGATACATTGTATGATGTCATTCCAACAACTTTTTTGGGTTATAATATCTTTATATTTCTGAGAATTAATGTTTGTACATAGAGAGAAATTGCCAGCAATACCATTACATTGTTCTATTATACAATTCTGTCCAACAAGAGTACAGTTTTCTATGATTTTACTAAATAATATATCTGTGGTTATTCCTTCGATGCCTGTTGACCAATCGTAATCAGAAGAGTCGTTATTATTTTGTGTGTTTTGCATTAATGCCATACAAGAAGATTTAATGTTGGAACACATGTTGTTAGCTGTAATATTTGCTTGCAGATTGAAAACAGATAAGGCTCTTGCATCAAAATCTTCTAGTGTTTTCAGAGCAGATGTTGTGCATTCTGTTAATAAAGTTGTACAACTTTGTTTAACTTCTTCTAGTTTAGCATTTTGGGCGATTTTTATTTGTGCCAAAGCATCATTAAGAAAATCATTCCAAATAATGTCTGCCGATTCCTGGCAGCTTGATAAAACTGTTGTCAAATACGTTTTTTTAGAGTTAAGAAAAGTTACAAAATTTGTGTTTGTTGGTACAGAAATCCATGTTTGATTTGCTTTAGGTTCTTGTAATATGTTTGCAAGTTGATATAAGTTCTTAGATAAGAAAGCTTCACCTGTAGATGGGTCTATATAACGTCCAGTTGTGTCTAGACACTTAGATAAATTAGAGCCACATACTGATGTGGAAGATAGTTCTTCCAACATTTTTGATTTACATGTTAAAATATCATCAGAATTTTTTTGTTGGTATGCGTTTAGTCTAGACATGTCTAGTAAGGCGCTGCTTTCATAAATTTTATCTTTTGCTGCATTATATTGAGAATTGTATGATTTAGAAACAGTATTACAATCTTGTTCTATGCTTAAAAGATAATTATCTTGAACAATGTTAAGGTCATCGTCTGTGCACACTTCCTTTGCCATTTCTTGGCACACAGGTAGTGCTGCATTATATAAGTCAACTCCTTCTTTTGAGGCAGTTGATATTCCTGATGTAGAATCTATATTATCCCAAGCAGTACTTTCGTTTAATGATAAAGAAATAGCAGATAAATTTGTGTTTAATTTTGAGTCACTGTCAGAATTAAGTGCTTTGGTTATTTTATCTAGTATTTTTTGTGATTCAGAAGAGTCTTTTTGTTGATATGCTTGTTCTCCTTCTGTTGCGACGTTTATAGCGGCGGCATCTTCTTTGCTCATGCTGACAGTTAGTAGTCTTTGATTAAAATCGAGCATTTTGTCTTCAAAATTAGCTAATTGTTGTTTTATGCTATCAAATTCATGAATGCGTTTAGAGCAAGAACATCTGCGTAAAGAAGTGTCTTTGTTTGCACAAAATTCGTCCATGCAATTATAGTAGGTTGTCTTACATACAGATAAATTTTTTGATTTTATGTTTTTTAAAGCATCTTCGTTTATTGTGGCTGCTCTAGATGCATTGGCACGTTTTGTTATAATATTTTTTTTATTGTTATTTGAACTTATTGTGTTTGTTACAGCTGTTCTTGTTTTAAGTCTTTTGTTACTTTTTGTTTCTGTAATTTTTGTAGAAGAGGTTATATTTGGTTTGTTAATGAGACTACGTGTTTTTACTGCAGGGGTTCTAGTATTGATAACTCTGTTGTTGTTTGTTTGAGTGTTTGCTGCTCTTTGTGTGGTGGTTCTAACAGATTTTTTTGTATTATTACGTCCATTGGTAACAGTGTTACTGGTGTC
>JAKSTE010000061.1 GCA_024402735.1 Alphaproteobacteria bacterium | reverse complement strand
TAATAATATATAAGCAGAAAGACCTGTAGCTAAAGAAATAAAAGTTTTCATAAACAAATATTTCTTCATGTTTGTATCTATGCTGGTCAAAATATAAGAAATTTTCTTTTGTTTTATTTTGCTTACAGGTAAGGAAATCAATTTTTTTGCAAATGTATTTTGTTCTATAAACATGAACAATAAATAAATTAAAACCATTCCTACTGATGTGGCTATACCAGCAATATATGAACCTATATGACCTGCAATATGTGGTAAATCAGGAATTGAGTTTATATCAATAATTATTCCTGTTTTATAAGAGAACAAATTGCTAAAATCTAACAATTTTTGTTGGATTGTAGGCATGTTTATATAGAATTCTGTAAACATAGGTTTTATTTGGGTTATAAACAAATATACTATTCCGGCAATTGTTAAAAAAGCTAGGAAAACAGACGTCAGATTAAATGCTTTTGTTGGGGTTATACAAGATTGTTGTTTTGATTTATAACAAGGCATAATTCTCCTATAATACGATGCCAATGCATTTATTAAATACCATAAGAATGTAGCTATTAATAGAGGAATAAACAAACTACGACCAACCCATAAACAAAAGATAGTCCCTATAAATATAATCAATCCCTGCATATCAGAGCCTTTTTATATAATTTAAAAAATATTTACAACTAAAACGGCTATCCATATAGCAATATTGATAGAAGTAGCCATTAAAGAATATTCTTTGCTAATTTTATTAACAAAAGTACTTTTATATTTGATATTCCATAAGAAATATAAAATTAATAAACCTAATGTTGTTAATAATGGTACAAAACCAGAAAATAGTTTTGTTATACATATCATTATAATAAAAGCAAATATAGTGTTTCCTTTGTTTGCAATCACATAGTTATGAATTCTATTATATAAATCAGATTGTATAGTTACTTCTTCTTTTGTTGAATTTTTTTCAGCAATTAAATATCCTGGTGTCCACATCAGTAAAAAAGTAAAAGGCATAGAACATATTATTTTCCAATGAGAAATATTAAATCCTAAAGCGCGTTTATATTTTGCATAAATACAAATAATAACGGTTCCAAGAATATATAAATAAATTAATATACTTACAGAAGACAACAACCAAAATAGAATAGGGTGTGTAGTTAAAAGCCACAATAAGTAATGTCTTATAGCTTCTGTACCGTTACTAATTATTGCTATAGATAAAAACATAACACATACAGATATTAATGTTTGTCCGTTAATAATTTTTATAAAATCATTCTGATTCATGGATATGTGTGGTAGTTTTTTTAGCATCTTATATGCTATAAAACCTACGCTTATTAGAATTATAAATAATAAAGGTAACACTGTAGAAAAATTAAACAAACTTGACACAAAAGAATATATTAATCCTAGTACAACGATGCTAACAAAAGAAAATAGAGCGAACTTTATAGGACTGTTAAACAAAAATGTTTTTAAGAAAATATTAGTGTGTTTTGTTGATTTATTCATGTTAGTACCTTTTTTATCTGTGTTATTATAACACAATCTTACCTTTTTCTAAAGTAGTTGTTTGGTCTATACCAATAGATTTCGCAAATTGATCTTGGTGAGATATAATTATAAAAGTTGTTTTAGGCATACTTTTTATAGTTTTTATAATTTGTTGTTGTACGTATGCATCTGCCCCTGAGTCTGGTTCATCTAGAATAGCTAGTTTTGGTTGTGTCAAAACTAAACGTAGCAGCATTATACGTTTTTTTTCACCACCAGAAAAGCCAACGTTAACATATCTATCTAACCATTCTGTAGGGAAATTCAATTCATTTGCTGTATCATATATTCTGGATAAGAAATCTTGCATTATCATATCGTGTCCGGTTTTAAATCTATATTGTGCAGACAAAGAATGTTTTAAAAAACTAAGTAAAGTCAATCCAGGTATTTCCGGAACGTTTTGAGCTCCTAAAAAAATACCTTTTAAGGCTCTTGTTGTTGGATCTGTGTTTGTTATATCTTCGTTATCAAATATAATTTGTCCGGATTTTACAACATATGATAGATTTCCAGATATTGTGTTAACTAAAGTTGATTTTCCGGATCCGTTATGACCAGCTAATCTATGTATACTTCCTTTTGCAACAGTCATAGAAATATTATCTAACAATTGTTTGTCATTTAAGTACACACAAAGATTTTTTATTTTTAACATAGTATTAATCTTTTTTTAGAGCCATTTGTATTATTTGCTTTGATTCTACTAAAAATTCCATTGGTAATCTAGAGATTATTGGTGTAGCTATTGAACCTACAATTAATGCTATTGCTTCATCTTCTGAAATACCAGATTGTTGTAAAAATAAAATAGCTTCTGGATTTATAGCACCTGTAGAAGCTTCGTGTGATTGATCGTTTGTACAGTTAGAATGAAGAATAGTTGGAATAGTATTGGCTATAGCATTATTACCTATGATTCTTGTGTCACATTTTGATGCGTTTCTACAATGTTTTCCTGCAAAAGAAACTAAACTTCTGAAGGTTTGTTTTGAGAAGTCTTTTGCAACACCATAT
Organism: Alphaproteobacteria bacterium; assembly: GCA_024402735.1. Lineage (GTDB taxonomy): Bacteria > Pseudomonadota > Alphaproteobacteria > Rs-D84 > Rs-D84 > Enterousia. The sequence goes on along the minus strand of JAKSTE010000061.1, from coordinate 189 downwards.
GATACTATGTTGGATATAGTTTTATTTCCAATGTGTATCATTTTTGTTCCGGTATCCGATTGTTGTATACCCCTTGTTATTGTTAAAGAATAAAAATCACTGCTAGAATTATCACCAAATAAAATAGTGGAGGGGTATTTCCAAGTCATTGCTGATCCTATTTCTATTTGAGTCCAATCTAGGCTTGCT
>JAKSTE010000060.1 GCA_024402735.1 Alphaproteobacteria bacterium | reverse complement strand
TTATTGAATCGTGATTATAAATATAATCCAATACAGAAAAATCATTAGGAATGGATATTGTAATTACTGATCATCATTCCCCAGACACTGTATTACCGGCAGCGGATGCGGTAGTTAATCCCAAAAGAAAAGATGATACTTCTGATTTAAAAATGTTAGCCGGTGTAGGGGTGGCTTTTTTGACGCTTGTTTCTATTAACAGAGAATTAAAAAACAGAAATTTTTTTAACGATGAAGCTGAGCAAATAAATTTATTAAACTATACAGATTTTGTAGCTCTTGGAACTATTTGTGACACTATGCCTTTAATAGGTTTGAATAGAGCTTTTGTTTCTACTGGGTTACAGATAATGAATTTACGTCAAAATATTGGTTTAAAAACTTTAATGGATGTCGCTAGTATTAAACAGCCTTCTGTATATTCAGTTGGTTTTGCTTTAGGACCTAGATTAAATGCTGCTGGTAGATTAGATTCTGCGTCACCAGCTTTAAATTTATTGCTGACAGATAATCCTTTGATCGCTCGTGATCTTGCAAATCAATTACATAAAATGAACCAAGAAAGAATCGATATACAGAATACTATAATGTTATCTGCTACAAGTTTAGCTGATGATTATTGTAAGAATGGAAAATGTAGTTTGTTTGTTTGTGGAGATAATTGGCATGGTGGCGTAATGGGGATAATAGCCGGAAGATTAAAAGATAAGTATAATTTACCAACATGTGTGGCAACAAAAGTAGATGGTATAATAAATGGTTCTGGAAGATCTATACCTGAAGTTGATTTGGGCAAAATAATTCATGACGCTTTATCTTTAGGTATTATTTCTGAAGGTGGTGGGCATGCAGCTGCTGCAGGTTTTACATTAAATGCTGATAAGGAGAAAGATTTTTGTGAATTTTTAGAAAAGTCTGTATACGAGCAATTAAATGGTGAAAAACCGAGATTAGAGACAATAGTTGATGCAGAAATAGATGCTTCTGTTGCAGATATGAGGTTAGTAGAAAAATTATCTGCCTTAGCACCTTTTGGACAATCAAATCCAGAACCAACACTTGTTTTGCGTAATGCTGTATTAAAATATGCTACTACTATAGGTCAAGGTAATCACCTAAGGGGTGTTGTAAAAACTAGTGATGGTCGTCAATTATCATTTGTTGGTTTTAATTTGATCGGTACAAAAGTAGGTGATTTTTTACTGGACGATGCAAATGTAAATACTAAAATGATGTTATTAGGTAAACTGAAAGAAAATAATTATAATGGTGTAGTAGGTGCACAGTTTGTACTAGAAGATATGGCGATATGAAAAAAGAATATATAGAACTTTTTATAGAAAAAATAAAAACAGCAAAATCTATAGCTATAGCCGGACATAAAAATCCAGATGGGGATTCTGTGTGCTCTTCGTTGGCTTTAATGAAATTATTAGATTTAAATTTTAATAAAAAAGCCACAGTTATTTATGATGGAAATATTCCACAGGAATTAGAGAATATACCTTTGAGAGATGATTTGATTTATTATGCAAATTTACAACAAGATTTAAAATATGATTTGTTTATAGCAGTAGATTATGGAACTAAAAATCATTTGGGTAATGTGGAAGTTTTTGTAAATAATTCAGATTATGTTGTAGAATTTGATCATCATTACAATGACGATGTTGTTGGGAGTTTGTGTTTTGATGATCCAGAAAGAGATTCTACAGGACAATTGATTTATGACTTTATACAATCAGCAAATTTAAAAACGAATCAAGATATAATAGATTTATTAACTTTATCTATTATTAGTGACACGGGTAGTTTTAAATTTGCAAAAACAGGTGAACCTTTAAGAGTTGTTGCTGATCTTGTTGATTCTGGTGCTGATATGACTCAATTAGTAAATTTATTAAATAATAAAAAAAAGAAAACAGTTTTAATGGAGTCACGTGTTGTATCTAACGCGGAGTTTCATATGCGTGGTAGATTAGCTCTAGCCATAATTAATAGGGAGGATTACAAAAAATTAGATGGAAGAGGAGACGTCGTATTAAATCTGTTGGCTCAAATACATAATGTTGAGTACGTTGTCTTGTTAAAAGAACATGGTGACACAAACCAAATAGGTTTATCTTTTAGAAGTCGTCATAACCCGATAAATAAGATAGCGGAATCTTTTGGTGGTGGTGGACATTTGTGTGCCGCAGGTGCTGTTGTAGAAGATACATTGGAAAATGTACATGATAGTGTTATAAAAGCTTTTAAGGGAATGTAAAATGAAAAAAATTTTCTTAGCTTTATTTATGTGTGTTATTAGCTTAAATTCTTTTGCAGGGATAGATAAAAATTTAATTGTTAGTGCAGAAAAGTATTTAAATTCTATAACTGGATTAAAAGGCGATTTTGTTCAGGTTGCAAAAAATAATAAACAATATGGTGTTTTTTCTATGTTACGTCCAGGACGTATACGTTTAGATTATAAAGATGCACCTATACAGTTAATTTCTGATGGAAAAGATTTATATTTTTTTGATAAATCTTTAGATCAGATAACAACCGTGCCTTTAACTAGTACCCCCGCTGGAATTTTAGTTCGTCAAAAGATAGATCTACAAAATTCAGATATAAATGTTTCAGAAACACAAGACGGTAAAAATACATTTTCTTTAAAAATGAATATGAAAGATCAAGAAGGTCTAGGGTATATGACAGTCGTGTTTGATAAGATGCCGGTAAAATTAAATTCGTGGGTTGTTGTTGATGCAACAAACACAAAAACAGAAGTTTCTTTTAATAATTTAAAAACAAAAACAGATTTTGATAAAGAA
>JAKSTE010000006.1 GCA_024402735.1 Alphaproteobacteria bacterium | reverse complement strand
AATTGCACAGATGGCCCTGCCAAAAATTAAAACACCGCACAAAGCGGTGTTTTTTATTTGTTTTCCAAGTCTTTCATAAGTTCATGAACTGCACAGTATGCCCTGCTAAAATAAAACAGAATTTAATATTAAGAAATCCCTTTTTTTTATGGTATAATTGAGGTTAAGAATACAGGAGTTTTTTTATGGTACATAAAATAATTTTAACAGACGATCAAATGCGTGAGTATATAGATTTATACAACAGTTTGGATACGGTGGATTCCAAAGCTGCTATAAAGTTATATAAAAAATGTCATAACTTGTTGGAAATCTATGGAGAAGGTAATTATAAGACAAATCAAACAGAAAAAGTTGTTTTAGAGAATTTACATTCACCAGTGTTCGAAGAATTTGGGGATATCTTTATAGATGAAATAAACGATCGTGGTGAGAAAATAGATGTTAGAAAAGGTTTGTTCAATAATGTATTAGACAGATTTTTAAAAGAACAAATTATAACAAATGATCGTGATGTTAAAGAATCAGAAGAAACAATAGAACCTGTTCGCAAACGCGCTAAATCTGGTGGCAAAAATAATACTGGTAATAAAAAAAGTAAAACACGTACAAAGAAGACCACACAGAATAAAAGAAGTAAACAGTTAAAGTCAGAAGACATTCCTGTAGAAGTACCTCAAGAACAAGAAAATAAACAGTTTAATGATGATCAAAATATTTCTGATCAACAACAAAAAGATATAGAAGAAGCTTAAGAGAGAGTGGTTACAAGAGAAAGATCACTAAATTCTGATGCTAATGAATTTAGACAGGATAAGATGACTGTAGATGTATATGCTCAGATGGGAAAACTTCCTGAAGAAGATTATAGTAATAAATCTGCTTCAGAGTTGATAGATCTTATAGCTGCTGTTGGAAAATTAACTCCAAAAGAAGCAAAACAATTTGAAAATTTGTTTGCAGAAAAAGTATTAAGTACCCCTGAATTCATAGAACAACTTCCTCCTAAGGTTGTGACTAGTGTATATGAATATGTTAAAAACAATATTTCTGAAGAACAAGATGACCAAAAACGTCAAGATCTGATAACAAAAAGAGATAGCCTACAAAAGAGAATAGATTTTCTAATTAGTGATTTTGATCATGTGTATGATGCTTTGTCTTTTGTTGATAATACTAATACTCCGGATGTGTATGCTGGATATACAAAAATGTTAGATGTTAGAGGAAGCGATGAAGATGTTCCAGCAAATATACAAGAATTGATAAACAAAGATAGGGAAAAACTTGAAAAGGTTTATTCTGAATATAAGAAATATTACAATATAGATTGGATTACACCTAAAGATGCCCCTAAATTAGAAGAAAGATTAACAAAAGTACAAAAGCAATTAGATTCCATTAATATTTCTGATGAATATATGGATATGACTCAGAATTATTCCTTTGTTGATTCTGAAGGTAAAGAAGATCCACAGTTTCTAGACAAAGATGGTCAAAAAAATCCGCATTATGCAAAGGGTGTCGTTGTTGATCCAAAGAGTAGATTAAATAGCCTTATTCAATTAGCAAAACAATCTGTAGCAATGCAACATCTAGATGGTAAAGCTATAGATAAAAAAGAGATGCAAAAAGAGCTGGATGAAAGTTTTATTATTACTTTATATTCTACAGCTAAGAATCATGGTATACAGGCAATAATAAAAGATAAACAAGATGCATCAGAAAACTCAGAATACGATGAATCTAAAACATTAGAAGAAATAAAACAGGAACTAATTACTAATGGTGGAACAATAGATCCTACTTCTTTTGAAGATGCTATGGATAACCAATGTAATCGTGTTGCCGGTTTTGCCCAGTGTATAGATCAAGAAACTAGAAAACCAGATGAAGAATCAAAAACTGGAAATTTCTTTACAAAATTATTTAATCCTATTCAAAAAATAGATAAAAGAGCTAAAGATAGATTACAAGAAGATTCTAGATCCGCCAAACGTCTAAGTAGATTGAATTTATTAGGACGTGTCTTTAAAATGTTTGGCTGTGGATTCCTTGCTAGTTTGTTATTAACATTCTCTGCGTCTGCAGCTGGTCAATTCCTAGGTGTGTCTTCTTCTGTTATTGGGTCTATTATAGGTGGTACAGTTGCTGTAGGTTTTTCTATAGCGCATATTGTTTCTTGGGTGAAGGCTCGTAAAGCTAGGGGAGAACCACATGGATTTAAGGATTTCTTAAAAGATCCTCGTATGTTATCGGCTTTGGCTCCTACTTTATTGATGTTGGCGTCATTTGCTTGTTTAGCAGCCGGTCAATTAGTTGCTGCAAAATGGCTTGGACGTGCAGCTATTGTAATAGGTGCTAGTGTTGGTGGTATAAGTTTAGGTAAAGATGCTAGAAATTCAGGATATAGTCGCTTAGAGTCAATAGTTTGGGGAATCGCTGGATTCGCAGGAACTTTTGGTGGTGGGTTTGCTGGAAGAGCGGCAGGAACTCAATTAGCAGAATTTTTGGGTGAAAAGTTCCCAGATGTCTTTCAACACAAAGAAGAGACAATTACAAAACATATAGAACGTCAATATGATCCTAGAGCTTTAGATAATGCTAGACATATTTGTGAACAGTGGTATCAAGATAACCCTACTGAATTACAACATAGAGTCGATTTAATAAATCAATATAACGAATTAAATGGAACAAAAATTGATCCGTATAGAGCTATAATGTTATCTGCTGATGCAGGTGCTCAAACATTTGATAACATGGGGTTACATATTGATGGAGGTGGTGTACATCATTCTGGTGGTCATCATACAGTTTTTGGTGCGGAATGGCAACATACAAAAGGTTTTTCTGCTTCAGAAATACATGATTTAGCACACATGTTTGATGGCGGACAAGTAAATCCTGATGCTATAAGTGTCGCTTCTAGAATAGATCCTATGATTTCTATTCATAATGAAGTTGGAGTAGTACCAAGTAGTGATCAGATAATGCATCATGATCATGTATTGTGGGATAATTATACAAACTCACAGACAGGTGAAAAAGGGTTTAATACATACAACGGAGGAGATGCTCCTTATATTGAACATGAAATAATAGATCACACTGTTGAATATACACCAGATATCAATCCAATGTTAGGTGCTTTTGGAACATACCAAGATAAAGTATATCAGCAAAGTCTAAAAGATAGAGTAGGTTCTTTTGCTGATAAATTACATCAGACTTTTGTTCCAAAACCAAAACCACAACCGGATCCTGTACCTGTTGTTAAAAAGTATTATATTAATAGAGCAAATGCTAAAAAATGGTTAGAAACACCTGTTAAATTAGATGGTGTGTTAGGAAAATTACATGGTAAAGAGTTGGAGCATCATATAGCTGAAGCTTTGCATGTAAAACGTAAAACAAATAACCAGATTATTAATACAATAAGAAATCAGTATCCTGAATTAACAGATAGACAGATAGATGAAATGGTTGCAGAAACTTTCCGTAGAGAAATGTTGGAAGATGTTTTATCTAAATATGAAAATTTTGAATCAGGAGAAGAAAATTTTCAACACCATTATGGAAAAGATGTAACTAATCCTCGTCATAAGGAACGAGAACAAGAACGCCAATGGTGGTTAGAATTAATTCAAGCTTTAGGGGGAAAAGATTCTTTAAATGATTCTGAATATTATTTATCAAAATCAGAAAGAGAATCACAAAATATTAGAGAAGAACCAGACCAAGTTATTCCATCAAGAAATATGGAACAGCCTGCAGAAGAAATAGAACCATCCGAACAAGAGATAAAAACTAATTCTGTAGTTGATATCTTTAAAAAAGGAAGTGCTAAAATCAAAAAAAGGCTGCAAGCCAAATTAGCAAATTTGATTGGTTCAAGTGAAAAACTTTAATAATAAAAAATCCGATTTTATCGGATTTTTTATTTACATATAGCTGTATATGGAAAAACAGAATTTTCGGTATCGATAATACTATCTACACAATACAGACAATTAAATTTACGATTTTGATTATGTTTTGTATCTATTGGTATTGCTTGACCATTTAACTCAGGAATTGTGTTTATATTTGTGTTTGGATTAAAACCAAAATATATGGCCATAGAAGATCCAGAACATGCTGATACATCGCTATTATAGCATTTTGGATCAGATAATTTAGTCGGGTCTGGTACACAATAAGATTCACATGTATCTTCGTTAACAACTAATTTTTCACAATCTGTACAAGAGTTTGATGCTACACGTATAGTTGCCCCAGAATTTTTTATATTTGAGACAGTTTTTATTTTGCTTAAATCACATTTTTTTACAATTTTTTTTATTGTCGGATCTTCAACACATTCCCATTGTAATTCATTATAATTAAGACGAGCTGTCATACCTGTAGGACATGTTTTGTCTTCAAAAGGATCAACACATTCCCATACATCATCGACAAGAACGGCTGACTGGTTAGTAGCGCACAAAGGTTTTTTTGATTCATCAGCAACACATTCCATTGTGTCAGAATTCCAAATAGTATCACCAGGACAAGATGTTTTATAGTTATATCCTATGCATTGCCATCTACCAAATCTGTATGTTTTAAGTGTACCTGCGGGACATAGTATATCGTTTGTTTCATCGTAAGTTTCATAATTTATAGGTTCTTCTGGAATAGTATATTGCATGATATATATTAATTGCCCATCTGTTATTTCTCCCGTTTTTATTATTGCTGCAGGGATAGCTCTTTTTGTTACAGAACCAGCTGTTAAAAGTTCATTATTTTGCATTATTCCTAATGTTCCTGCATCAGGATAATATTGTTCTAAAATTTCTAACATATTGTTATATTGGTTTTGTGGTAAAGCATAACTGGTTGTTATTATAAAATTAAAATCTGGTGCTTTTCCCCCTTTTGAATCGCAATCAACAATGGATAATTTTGAATTCATACAAATATATTGACTGGTAACAGAATATTTTTCTGCACATTTATCTGTAAATTCATCACCGTACATAACAGTGTTTTGTGCTGATACCACACATTCTGCAATGGATCTTAAATCTGCTTTTTTAACAGCGTATTCTGTTTCTTGGTTCATAATACGTTGGCTTGGACTGGAAATGATATAGTATCCAGCCATAAAAAAAAGGGCCAACAGCATTAAAAAAATATTCATTATTCTCTCTTGCTCTTTAACAAAAGTCTAGCTAATATAAATATAAAGTTCAATAGGAAAACAATTATGAAAAAAATATTACTTTTTTTAATGTTAGCAGCTTGTGGTTTTCAGCCAATGTACAGTACTGATACTGTTCAATCCATTTATGTAGCACCTATTAGTGGTACATCTGGTATAGATTTGCGTAATTCATTAAATGCTAAATTTGGTAGTTCAAATAATGAGGCATCGAAATATACGTTACAAGTTGTTTTACAGCAACCACAAAAAACGTATAAAGCTTTAGATGATACAGGTAGTGCTACATGGCAGGAAATAAAAATGAATGCATCATATACTTTAAAAGATGGAGATAAAGTACTTGTATCAGGTAAAGAAAGCGCTTCGGAGAGCTATACTTTTGTGAAATATTTAGTTGCCTCTGATGCTTCGTATAATAATGCTATATCAAATACCATACAATCGTTAGCAGATAAAATTAGTATGCGCGTGCTTGTGTCGATACAGAGAAATAGTGATAATTAATTATTTGTAGTAAGAAATGATCTGGAAAGAAAACGATTTTAATACAGGTATTTTAAAAATTAAGGCTATTTTGCTTTATGGTTCTGATGCAGGGTTAGTAGATGAATATTGCGAAAAGACCATAGAAAAACTAGAAGTAGAAAAAGACAATTTATTCGCAATAGACGCTAAAGAGCTAAAAGATAAGCAAGATGCTGTTTTTGCTGAGAGTTTTTCTCAATCCATGTTTGGTGGAAAAAAAGTAGTAATCATTTCTTTAGCGGGTGATGCTGAAGCTAACATAATTTCTGATTTGGTAAACTCTGAATCCTTGTGTTCCACAGTTATTGTTACTGCTGGTGAGTTAAGGGCAGGTGGTTCTTTAAGAAATTTGTTTGAAAAAAGTGAGAATATTGCTGCTTTAGCATGTTATACAGATAACGCTAAGATGCTTGAGTCTTTGATACGACAGGAATTATCGGCTGCTTCTGGAATCAAACAAGTAACACCTGATGCTATGGATTATATGTTGTCTCATTTTGGAGAAGATCGTGGAGTTACAAGAAGTTTTTTAAAAAAAATAGCGATATACGTTTCTGATAAACATGTTGTAGATTTATCAGATGTTGAAAAATGTTTGCCTGATACATCTGCTTCTAGTGCTGATGATTATATGTATTCTTTGTCTGCTGGACATATAGAAAAAACAATGGTTAGTTTAGATCGTTTATTGTATTCTGGCGCAGATGCTACAATGTTGATACGTATGTTAGATGGACATTTTAAAAAATTACTAGTAGCTGTTGTTGATGGACAATTACCAAAACTTTTCTGGACCGTTAAAGATAGATTTTGTTTAGCTATTAAGATATGGTCAGAACAAGAAATAACAAATGTATTATCAAGACTAAGTGAATTAGAGAAACAAATCAGAACAAAAGGCATGTCACCAGAAATTTTAATACGTGATTTTTCTTTGAAGCTGGTTTTGCATGCTTATAAACTTTCTATAAAACGGAGGAAATAAAATGTTATCTTCGGTGTACGCTCCAAAAGATTTTAAAAGATTACGTGTTTCTGGAGATTTAGTTGCAAGGTGTTTTGATTTTATTTCTCCTCACGTTGTAGCTGGTGTATCTACGGGAGAAATAGACAGATTAGTTGCACAATTTTTGAAGGATAATGGGGCAAGATCATCAGATTTAGGATATATGGGGTATCCGAAGAGTATATGTACTTCTGTTAACGATGTTATTGTACATGGTATTCCTAGTGATGAAGTGATTTTGAAAGATGGGGATATTGTTAATGTAGATTTAACAGCTGAATACCATGGGTTCCATGGAGATGCATCACGTATGTTTATGATAGGTAATGTGTCTAATAAAGCAAGAGAATTGGTACAAACATGTCAAGATGCATTGAATGCAGCAATTTCTATATGTGCTCCAGGTGTTCCTTTGTCAGAAATAGGTAAGACAATAGAAGCTGTTGTAAAACCTCATGGTTTTTCTATTTCACATGATTTTGTTGGACATGGTATAGGTAAAGTTATGCATGATGAACCTGAGATATTTCATTTTTATGATAAGATGTGGGATAATGTAAAAATGGTACCAGGGTTGGTGTTCACAATAGAACCTATGATAAATACAGGGAAACCTGATTGTGTAATAGATGCAGATGGTTGGACGGCAAGAACGGTAGATGGTGGCTTGTCAGCACAATGGGAACATACTTTAGGAATCACAGAAGATGGTGTTATTATTTTTACAGAAAAAATGAATTCTTCTTGCTAAAAGAGTTCTTTAACATCACAAACTGGTTTCAAGATAGTTTTTTCTGAAGTTACAAGTTTATCTTTAGAGAGATAGAACGATTGTTTATATGCTTCTGTTGGTTCTTCCCAGGTGTTCCCGAGATCTCTGTAAATAATAGTAGCCGTAAATTTTGGCACGAAAGAGAATCTTATTAATTTTAAATCACATGTATCCCCGTTAATAGTCTGGAAATCTTCAGGTGTAATATCTGTGAATCTACCACCGTTATTTAATTCTATTTTATATGTATAATAAGAATGTGCGTTTCCTGTTTCGTGAAACTCTCTTGTTATTCTATCTATTTTTGTATCTTTGTTTATATCTATTTCAAAAATAGATTTTTCAGATATTCCCATTTTATATTCGTCTAAAGGGTATGTTACAGTTGTGTCAGAATTTGGTAATCCATCATTGAATTTATAATAATTATTTTGATTATATAATGTGTTTTTATTGTTTATAGATGTTATAAATGGTGTTGTGTATTCTTGTGACGTATCTTTTTTATGGTTATTAGTAAAAACAAATAACACAAAGGAACACATTAATATTATTCCACATATTATAAATGTAATTATAGATTTTCTATTTGTATTCATTTTTTTACACCATGTATTAAGATAAAACTTCTTCTGTACCAACAATCCATCCTTCTACAGTTTGTATAGCGTTTGCTACGGCATCTAATTCAGATGTTGTTAGTGTATTTATTGCTTGGCTAGGATTTAAATTTGTTAAATTACGTACACGTTTAACGTAAGAATCTGGGTTGTTATTACCGTCTCCCCAAGGACACCAACGATGAATAGCTTCTGATATAGTTAAATTTCTGTATGAATTAGAATTTAACAATGCTTTTACTGCTCGTTTACCTGCTTGTGCATCAGGAAAGACGGCAAATCTACCATTGCTTTGCACGGCACCGTATTGTTTAGCAAAATCACCCATAATGATATTACCAGGATTATTATTCCTCCAAGCTAAACTTCCTCCGGTATGTTTTATACGTACCCCTTCAGAATTAGTATATATAACATTTTTAGAAGAATTTATTCGGCTGTTTTGTGAATAATTTTGATTCTGTGTTTGTTGAATTCTGTTCACATAAGAAGAGGCTGTACCTGTATCAGAAAATATTGGACCAGAATCTTCTATAATTGTCACTGCATCAATTATATCTAAAGAAGGATAGGCTTTTTCTAGTAATGTTTGTATGTTGTCTCTAGAAATAGGTATTTCCTTGCATATATTATCATTTAATTTTGCTCCGTATATTACATTAACAATAGGATATAGTGCGCTAATGATAGTCAGTATCAACGCTAAATTTTTTAAATTGGAAAAAATATTGTTTTGTACACCCCTAATAAAAGCAATAGCCCAACCAAATATAATTATTCCAGTAAAACAAACTATAATAGTCCATCCTATATCTAATATACTCATGTTATTCCATATAGGATTAGTTAAAAAATTATGTACACATGAAGGATCTAGAATATAGAGAAAATTATCATCATATCTAGTAGGAGTTATACCTGATTTTTGTAATATTGAAAATATATTAGCTATATTATCCATATTTTATTTTTTTGCAGTCATACTTGTAAAGAAACCGGGTACAGAAAATTCTTCATCGTTAGCAGCGACTCCAGCCCAACCGAATAGATCACCATCTTCAGTATCTTTATGTTTTGTTTGCCTAAAAGGAAGAATGTTTTTTAATTTACTAATTTTAGTTTTTACAGAAGTTTTATTATTCGTTTTTATTTTATCTTGATTTTCTGCAAATTCGTTTGCTAATTGTTCTAAAGTTATATCAACTTCATCGTGTTCTGTAGATGTATTTATTGATGGTTCTATGTCAGAAACAATTTCTTCTTTATCTTCTTGTAGAGGGGGCATTTTATCTAATAAAGATTCTAAATTTGATTCTAGTTCTTCATCGGTTGGTTCTTCGATATCCAATTTTTCTTCTTCTATAGATAAAGTTTCTTCTGGAATAGATTGTTCTTCTTGTTCTGATATTACTACAGTATCGTCAGAACTTGTTTGTTCGTTGTTTGATAAAACAGTTAATATAGGTACAACTTTCTCTTCTTCAGAAATCTCTTTTATATCTTCTGGTTCTGTAATTTCTTCTTTGTGTTGAATTTTTGTACGACGAGAACGTTTTTTGACAGGGATATCCGATTCTTGAATATTTGATTCTGTTTCTTCAATTACATTCTCTATAGGATCTATTGTTTGTATTGGGGTTGTGTCTGATAAAGATTGTATGTTTTGTGATTGTTCTTGCTTAACTGGTGTATTAACTAAACCGGCATCGTCTGCGTCTACAGGAACTCCAAATAATACTGTGTCTTTATCTAAATTTAATGTGGTTTTAACTTCTTCAAAAGCGGCACGTATATCGGATATATTAAAAATTTCACTTCCAGAAATATATATTATTTTAGTTTTCATACAAATCTCCCACCCATTACCAGTGAATGATGTCAGATTTTGGGGTTGAAGGCGTAGAAAAAATATTTTAATATGACTATCATGGTTGATATAAAAAAACAGATTTTTCAAGAGTTAGATAACTTAGAAGAAGTAGTGCTAGGGGTTCGTTCTGATGCTAATTCAGCTAGTAAACAGACGGATTTGGAGGTAGCTATCCTTACAAAACAGGTAAAAAATTTAAAAGAAAAGAATAAACAAGCTAACGATTTGATTAATAAATCTGTTGAAATATTAAAGAAGTTATAATGAGTGTAGTATCTGTTTCTATTGTCAATAGACATTATCCTATGGGCTGTGAAGACGGCCAAGAGGGGCGTCTGGTAGAATTGGGGCATTTAATTGATGCTCGTGCTAGACAGATTTTAGAAAAAATAGGACCTTTACAAGAAAATGCTCTGTTAGCAACGTTGTGTATTGTTTTGATGGATGAAATACAAAACAAACAACAAACTTCTATTTCAGAATCTGATTTACACGAAATATTAGCTAGAATACGCGAAATTAAGCATAAAATTAGTTAATAAATTTTCCTATATTTACAGCTGTATCACACATACGATTAGAGAATCCCCATTCGTTGTCGTACCATGCTGTTACATGTAAAACATTACCATTAATAACTTTTGTCTGTGATGCGTCAAAGATAGAACTGTGCATATCGTGTGTAAAATCTATAGATACCAAAGGTTTGTCTGTATAACCTAAAATATTTGATTGAGCTTCAAACATAGCTTTGTTCACTTGTTCAACCTTTATATTTTTTTTCATGTTTAACATCAATTCGACAACTGAAACATCAGGAGTTGGGACTCTTAAAGCTATTCCGTCTAATTTTCCGTCTAACTTTGGGAGAACTAAACCTATTGCTTTGGCTGCCCCTGTACTAGTTGGAATTATTGATAAATTAGCAGCACGGGCTCTTCTAAAATCTTTATGATTTTTATCTAATAATTGTTGATCCCCGGTATAAGCATGAACAGTTGTCATCCACCCGTTAATTATTCCAAATTTTTTATCTAAAATATTTAAAACAGGTGCTAAACAATTAGTTGTACAAGAAGCATTAGATATAATTAAATCTTTCTTTGTTAGCGTGTTATTGTTCACGCCAAAAACTATAGTTTTATCTGCCCCTACAGAAGGTGCTGAAACTAGAACTCTTTTCGCACCGCAATCTAAGTGTACTTTTGCTTTTTCTGCGGATGTAAATAAACCAGTACATTCCATTACAACATCTATTTTCATTTTTTTCCATGGTAGCTTAGATGGGTCTCTCTCTGATAAACACTTAATTTTGTGTTTTTCAACCAAGATATAATCATCTTTTAATTGAACTTTTATAGGTAATTTCCCGTGTACAGAATCATATTCTAATAAGTAAGCATTTTGTTCTGCTGGAGCTAAATCATTAATAGCAACGAATTCTATGTCTTTGCGATTAGATTCTATTGCAGCACGTAATATTAAACGACCAATTCTACCAAAACCATTTATTGCTACTCTTATTTTACGCATGTTTTCCTCTTTTTTACTTTTACTTAATTTTATCATGATAATGGTGTTTTTCCAATTAGATTTTTGTCATGATTTTCTTGAAAAACACCCTCGTTCTTTTATAATGAGTATTACGATGAAGATACAATCGATAATTATTGCTGGACCTACTGCTTCTGGTAAATCAGATTTTGCTCACAAACTTGCATTGAGTTTAAATGGAGCAATTATTAACTGTGACAGTGTTCAAATATATAAGGGTATAGAAGCTATTTCTGCTTCTCCTTTTGCAGGACATAAATCTATAGAAGAATTTATAGAAGGGGTACCTTATAAATTATTTTCCATATTACCTTTATCAGAGCAACTTAGTGTTGCAGATTATCTTGTTTTAGCTAAAAAAGCTTATGATGAAGTTTTACAGATGGGTCGATTACCAATATTTGTTGGAGGAAGCGGATATTATATAAATGTCCTTATAAATGGCATATCTCCTATACCAGAAGTAAAAGAAGATGTTCGTATGCGTGCTAGATCTATGATAAAAGATGATATGAAGGAAGTAGATAACTTATTACCTGATTATGCTCATTTAGATCCTCAAAGAAAAGCTAGAGCTTTAGAAGTTTTTTTGGAAACAGGTAAAACATTAAAATATTGGCAAAATTTACCACGTAAGGGGGCTTTGCTTAAAGATGCTTATAAAATTTTAATAAATCCATCTAGAGAAGTTCTATTACAGAGAATTGCTAAACGTATACCAGAGATGCTTGATAGTACAGCGATGGAAGAAGCACAAGAAATATTGCAAAATGGTTTAGATGACACCAGAGCTATAGGGGCAACACAATTGTGTAATTTATTACGTGGTGATATATCTAAAGAAGATGCTATTAATAACTGGATATATAAGACGAACCAGTATGCTAAAAGACAACGTACATGGTATAAAAATCAATACAGTGCAGATTTGCAAATATCAAATGTACCTACTAAACAAGATATAGATAAAGTAGTTAAAACTATTATAAATCAGTAGAGAAAGAAGTTATGTTCGATAAAGGACAAATAGTAAAAGTTTTAATACCTAATGTTATCAACACAGGGTACGATTATCGTCTAACAGAATCTGCTGAGATTGGAGATTTTGTTCATTGTACTGTTATGAATCAGCACTATATAGGGGTGATAATTGGTTTAGGAGATAGTAAGTTAGATTCATCAAAAATAAAATCTGTAATATCTGTTTATAAATTTTCAAGTTTATCTAAAGAGGACATAGATTGGATTTATAAAATGTCAGATTGGACATTGATGACACCTGGTGCGGTATTAAGATTGATATTAAATGTTCCAGATGCTTTTAATGATCCGAAAACAGAAATGTTATATTCTGTTGATACCGATTTAAAATTTAAAATGACAGAAACTAGGCAATTGGTGATAGATGCTTTTAATTCTAATGGTAATGATCTAATGTCTATAAATGATATTCGAAATATATCTCATGTTAGTTTAGCTGTTATTAAAAGCATGATAAAAAGTAATATACTAAAAATAGAAAAGTCTAGGATAAAACCAGAACATAATCGTTTTGTATACGAATATACAGATGCTTGCCCTGTACAGTTAAATACAGAGCAACAAAAAGCGGCGGATAGTATAGCTGAATCATTGAACGATAAATTTGTTGTACATTTGTTAGATGGTGTTACTGGATCTGGTAAAACACAAGTATATTTTGATTCCATTTTACGTGTTTATAACACAGGAAAATCTGTACTAGTTATGATGCCAGAAATTGCATTAACGGCTCAATTTATATCTAGGTTTGAAAAACGTTTTGGTGCTCCTCCTGTAGTATGGCATAGTAATTTAACTGCCGCACGTCGTAGAGATATATGGAGAGGAGTTGCTGAAGGAAAGATACGCATAGTGATAGGTACTAGAAGTGCTTTGTTTTTACCGTGGCAGAAATTAGGGTTAATAATTGTAGATGAAGAACATGATACTTCTTATAAACAAGAAGATATGGGAAATTATCATGCAAGAGATATGGCCGTATTACGTGCAAAAATATCTAATATACCAGTTGTGTTGGCTTCAGCAACACCATCTATGGAAACATTACATAACGTATTTTTAGGAAAATATAATTGGTTGCGTTTAACATCTCGTTTTGGTGGTGCACAGTTACCGTCTATAGAAACGATAGATATGAGAAAGAACAAGATAGATACATATGTTATGCCTGGTAGCGACAAACCAATAGATGGATGTTTGTCGAATGTTTTATGTAATAAAATAAAAGATACATTGGATAAACATCAACAAACAATGTTGTTTATAAATCGTAGAGGTTTTGCTCCAATTATTCAATGTAATAAGTGTGGATGGATATCAGAGTGCCTAGATTGTTCAGTTGGTTTAACGTACCATAAACATATTGGGAAATTGATGTGTCATATGTGTGGAAAAACACAACCGTTGCCAAAAGTATGTCCGAAATGTGGACATGAAGTTACTATGCGTGGTATCGGAATAGAAAAAATTCAACAAGAAATATCTTTTAAGTTTCCAACAGCACGTACAGCTTTAGTATCAAGTGATACTATTTTATCTAGAGAGTCTTTAGAACGTTTGGTTTCTCAGATGGAACAAGGACAAATAGATATTATTATTGGTACACAAATCTTAGCAAAAGGTCATCATTTTCCGAATTTGACTTTGGTGGGAGTAGTTGATGCTGATATGGGGTTGTTTGGAACGGATTTTAGAGCTCCGGAACATACGTTTCAACAATTGTTTCAGGTAGCCGGAAGAGCAGGAAGAGGGGAGTGTTTAGGGAAGGTGTTATTACAAACGTATCAACCAGACAATCCTGTTATCAAAGCAATTTGTGCTAATGATAGAGATTCTTTTATAAATCAAGATATGGAAGCTAGACGTGTAGCAAAAATGCCACCTTTTGGACAATTGATAGCTGTTATAGTAGAAGCTCCAAAAGAACAATTACTAAAAAATTATTGTAAAAAATTATCTGATGTTACACCTATAATACAGGGTGGAAAAATAATGGGACCTATAGTAGCTCAGATATACCAAATACGTAATTGGTATCGTATGCGTTTTCTTGTTGTGGCAGAAAAAAATATAAAATTGCAACCAGTTGTTCGTGAATGGATTAATAAAATAAAACAGCCAGCAAATATTCGTATAAAAATAGATGTAAATCCTCAAAGCTTTTCTTAAATAACTTCTGTTACCGCTCTGAGAGAACCATCACGAGATAATTGAACTACTCTTAATTTTTTCTTCATTTCAGCTATTAAATCAGTTCTATCATATGCAGGTTGTGTATGTAGAATTCTATCAGCAAAAGCGGCATATGCAGCTTCGGCTGATTCTGCATGGATTGTTGTATAGAAGTGATCGTGACCGGTTCCTAACATTTCCCATAGGGCAGAAGCATTGTCTGTAGAAATTTCTCCACCTATTATTACATCAGGTGTCATACGGACAACTAAATCAAGTAGTCTAGAATAGTTAAAATCATTTGTTTGTTCTGTTCTAGAAAGAACAAAATGTACACGGTTTTTCTGTGGTACACTTATTTCTCTAGCATCTTCTACAGTTATAACTCTGCTGTTTTGATCTATTAATTTTAACATGTGATTTAGAAATGTTGTTTTACCTGTAGATGTTGCACCACTTATAAGGATAGGACTACCATCGTTTATTGCTGACATTAATCTATCATAAGGATCGTCCGGACGAATCGATTCTCTTGGTTTTACTTTTAATAATTGCTTACCACGAGATAGATGATAGTTTTCAAAACTCGTTTCTTTAACTCCACCACCACGAATATTTAAAGCCACTCCACCGGTAACATCATTCTCGTCATATTGAACATTTGGCCCGGCTATAGCAGAAAATCTATGATTGCCAGGTAGTGTAGCATATACAACAGGAATGCCATGAATTGGATCAAAAGGCCGTTCGTATATATTTGCGATAGTATGGATTAAATCTACAAGATATTGTTTAGATAGTTTTTCTGCGGTGTAAGATACCCAAGGAATCTTTGCACCATGTAATCTCATCCATACTTCTCCGGCATGATTGATAGCAATTTCTTCTACGAATGTCGGAGTGAAAAACTCTTCTAGTGGTTTTAATAAAGATTCTAAAACTACATTTGCCATACACATATTTTATCATAATCCTGTCTTGAATCAAAAAGCTTTATTTGTTAAAATGATAAAAAAGAGAGGAAATATGAAAAAATCATTATTTTTTATTTTGGGTTTAGCTTTATGTGTAACAGCATGTAGCTCTTCTTATACAGGCGAAGATTTTGATAGAGATAGTGAATATATGGATGCTGATAATCAATATGCAGATGTAGATTCTTATCGTCCAAAAAATGAAGAAGATTTTGAAAAACAAGCAAAACGTTGGGATACTGCCCGTAAGGAAACAAGATGGCAAGAATATAAAGGGACAATGGTACGTGTGGAAGTCTTACTAGGAAATACTGATACCAGAAATATGCGTTTGCGTTTAATACAAAATGCAGATGGTATGGATGTAGATGGTGATTCTAGGACGATATTATCTCATGTTGCAGAATATGAAATGAAACGTGTTTGTGGACGTAATGTAGAAAGTATAGTGAAAATATATGATAAACCATCATATGAAGTTGTGAGACCTACTTCTTACTTTGATTATAGGGTTGAGGCAGAAGGATCTACTATGAGGGAATATGGTTTCAGATGTGTATATAGAAAATAAAGGATGCATGATATGAAAAAAATAATAGGAGTTGTTGCTTTGTGTGGAATTGCTACTTTAGCTGGTTGTGATAATACAGCAAAAAAAGGAGATGTTGTAGTTATTGATTTTGCCGGATTTCTGGATGGAGTTCAGTTTGAAGGCGGAACAGCAGAAAATTATCCTTTGAAATTGGGAAGTGGTCAGTTTGTGCCAGGATTTGAAGAACAATTAATTGGTGTGAAGATTGGTGATCAACGAGATGTTAATATAACTTTTCCTCAACAATATGTACCTAGTTTAGCAGGAAAGGATGTTGTTTTTAAAGTTACTGTAAAAGATATTAAAAAATAAAAAAACGCCTTTTTAGGCGTTTTTTTAAATAGCTTTTATAAATATTTTTGCCTTGTTTGCTGCTTTTAGAACGTCTTCCTTATTTACAACGAAGCAGGTTTTTGCATTTACAATAATGCCGTGTAATTTAGCACTAGCAACGGCCTTTACTGTGTCTACCCCGATAGCAGGAATATCAATGTGTAAATCTTGATTAGGTTTTGTCATTTTTGCAAAGACACCACCACTTTTTTTGTGTTTCTTTCTTAATTCTACAACACGGTCTAACATTTTTGCTGTTCCTTCTGCCGCTTCTACAGCGATAACTTGCTTATCTACGACAACAGAAGCTCCTATATCCTCTGATCCAATAGTGTGAGAAACTTGGATGGCTCTCTCAATGTCTTTTAAATCCGATTTGGAAGGTTTTGTTTTGGTTTGTATACCGGCTTTTTCAAAAGTTAATTCAGGTGCTAAATCTTGAGCAGCCAATACCTCAAGACCACGTTTTTTTAATGCGTCAATAAATGCAACAGCCATAGAATCATACCCCCGTTGATGTTTCATAACACTTAAAAGTACAGATATAGACCAAAAATCTGGCCATATATCAGATAGGTTTACGTGTCCCAAAGCTCCGACAAATACTAGTTTGTTAATACCTCGTTGTTTCATTTGACGAACGCCATAACCTCCATGACCTAGAGTAACAACAATATCTGGGTTTAATTTTGGATCGTAAAAATTTTTTAAACCGATAACAAACACCCCCCATCCGGCTTTGCGTAGCGCATCACGGGTAATAAAGGGAAGATCTAAAGCTCCTGCTACCAGGGCTATTTTTTTATTATTTGTTTTTGCTTTCATAGTAGATATTTTAAGTTGAAAACAACTTGGAATCAAGATAGAAATTATGTTACAATTGTCACAAAGAGAAAAATATGAGTACTTGTCCTTTTTTTAATATATGTGGCGGATGTGAATTTGATTTTTTTTCTAAAGATTATTTTCAAAAAAAAGAATCTTTACTACCAAAATTAGATTATACACATGATGCAATTTGGGGAGAAAAGGGGCAAAGGCGCCGGGCAGAATTTGCTTTTAATGAATCTCATTTTGGCTTTTTTAAAAAACATTCTAAGGACATTGTAGATGTTGTAAATTGTTGTAATTTATTGCCAGAAATAAATGAAATTGTACCTAAGATAGCGAAATTGCCTTGGAATGGAAGTGGAAATGTTTTAATAACGTTATGTGCAAATGGTATTAGTGTGTCGGTGATATCGATTTTACCTGTCTATAGTGCTCAATTTAAAGAAGCTGTAAAAAAACTGCCTGCAAATATCAT
>JAKSTE010000059.1 GCA_024402735.1 Alphaproteobacteria bacterium | reverse complement strand
AAAATCCTTTGATCATTGCGATCGTGTGGGTTCAAGTCCCACTATCCCCACCAAAGATAAAAGTTCCATTTTTTGGAACTTTTTTTATAAAATAAATTAGCTTGATTTTATGACAATATATGTATTATATATATCTCGCAAGGATGTGTAGCTCAGTTGGTTAGAGCGCTTCGTTCACATCGAAGAGGTCGTTGGTTCGAGTCCAATCACATCCACCAACAATCTTTAAAATAGTATTATACTAATTATCTCAATCCCTTAGATTTACAACAACTAGAAGCAGCCGTTTTCCAATCTGTATAATTTACAGACGTATTACGTAAATCTCGCCAAGGTTGCCAACCGTTACATTTTTTCTTATCACCATTACCTTGACATTTGACATATCTACGTAAAGAACATGTTTGATTGGATAATTTACCTGTATCTGTTGTACATTTTATAACAATATTTTGGTTTCTAGCATCTGCTTTACCAAATTCTTTTGTAGACAAAACTTGATATCCATAAGAGATATTACATAAACTTATTATAAACAAACAAAACACAAAAAACTTTTTCTTCATTACGATATTCCTTTCATATTACGCACAATACACTAAAAAAACAAAAAAAACAACTTCGTTTTTTCCACATATAAAACTATTCTGTTTGAGTCACTGAATAATCTTTTTTTCTATGAGGGTCTGTATTTGTTAATTCTTGTTGTGTCTGTTCCCATTTAGCAATATCCGCTACTTGTTGTTGAAACTGTTCTGATGTACTCCAAGGATATTCATTCATAATCAAATAAAATAGTTCGCCAGATTGAGTCGTGTTAGATGACTCTTGATTTTCCTCGTCAGAAGACACATTTTCATCATCTGTTTCTAAGTCTTCTATCTCATCATCAGTTAAATCATCTATATAATCATCTGTTATCTCCATATTATCTAAATCATCCTCTGTAAAATCATTATTTTCTGTTTCTTCATTTACATCCAGTCTGATAAATGGTCTAACAACATAAATATCTACATTACAATCTGGCACCGTCTGTTTTTCTTGAATTTGTTGTAAAGCATATTGAAATTTACCAGCAAAATCCGTTGCCTGTAAAAAAGCCGCATCATCATCTGCTGGATCGCTTGAATTTCCTTCCCACATTAACCACATTCCATAATTAACAACATTATCTTGTCCATTTGTCTTTATATCATCGGCAGACAACAAACACAATGGTTTAAAATCTATCCCGTTTGTGTACTCATTTGTAGAGTCAGAAGTTTTATCCCACATATCCCCTAAAAAAGTGGTTATTATATACAACAACCCCGCATCTCGTTCAAATCTAGCTACCGCACCACCAGCTTTTAAAGTTGTATGAAATAACAAATCCCTAATTTTTGCTGAATTTGTCCCCATACTAGCTCTAGCAGTCTTTGCAAGTCTGTCGACATCTGAGGTTTTTACAAAAGATGATTTAAGTAATGATTTTAATGTTCTTGCAAACGTATTTCCTGTTTGTGCTTTTTTCCCTAAATATTCTAGACCCCTCAAAGTTTCCCATTCTTTTTCAAAAGCACCTGCTGCTTTAAACTCTTTCATTTTCAATTCTGTTCTAGCTATTTGTATTCGTACCTGATCCAACTTCTTATCAATGTTTTCCGGATGTTCAAAATTAGATCTATTTTTAACACTAACTTTTTGTACATATTTATCTGGATTTTTTTTATGCAAATACAATTCTTTTTTCAGTTCTTTTAATCTATTATTATTTTTTTCTAAAAGCTGCTTTCTCTGTCCTGCTGGCATTTTTTTGCTTTTAATATTTTTAATATTTTTTTCAACACTTGCTATATCTTTTTCAATATCTGCTATTCTACCAGTAACTGTTTCTCTTGAAACACGAGTAACTAATTCACTCATTTCTTGTTCTAATTTAGCAGTGCTTTTACCTTCTTTACGCATACTATCTACACTACGTTTTAACTTATTATACTCTTTAGCATGTGTCTGTAACACTTTTAGTTCTTTTTCCTTTTTCATAAATCGCTGCAATGCATTAAATTTTTTTACAAATTTTCTAAAAAACTTATTCGTTTTATATAAAGCCTTTGCAGCTTTTAACGCCCTAAATTGTTTTAATGCACCATTTAACAAGGTGCCTCCACCTACAGTGGCAATCGTGATAACTACATCTAACGCTATTTCTGCGTACATAATCCATCCTAAATTTACATCTCCTGCCACATAATAATCATTACTATCTTTTTCTCCTGAATCTGCCATACCAACAGTATTTCTAACAGCTCTATTTATAGCATCTATATCTGTAGCTATAGCACTCTTACTTGTACAGAAATATCCACGTGGATATATCTCATCAATATGATCGTTTATATATTTTATAGATATGGTATTATTAGCATTAGGTCCCACAAAATCTTTTAAAGAATCATGTTGAACCACCAAAATACCATACCACGAAGGATCCGTATTTATGTACATAGAATTATTATCAGAATTAATTAAATCTGGGTTAATATGTATATTTGTTTCTATTGCATGTTTATTGTTAAGTAATAAATATTTTTTTAAATTTTTACGAGACGTTTCGTAATCTAATACAATGTGCCTACCATTAGAGAAATTATATTCTATATTAGGTAAAACTATTTTCTGTTCATCAGCAATATTTTGTAAATCAGGATTATTTAAAATAGACATAATAACATCTTCTGATGTTAACACCGATTTTGCCCACTGCTGTACACTACTTTCTGTATCTGAATCGGGATTTATAAGATGTTCCGATTTATAAAAAGCTTCATTTACAACGTCAAATATTCCAGAATTAGAATCTACATAATAAGTTTCT
>JAKSTE010000058.1 GCA_024402735.1 Alphaproteobacteria bacterium | reverse complement strand
ATTAAATGTTGTAATAAATCTTGATAGATGATTTCTGCTTTATCGGTAGTTTCGTTTATTGATACTTTATTTTTCAGTGCGTTTTGCAATTTTATAATAATATTGTTTTGTGTATTTAAAGTTTTATATACTTCTTTTTGTTTTCTACTAAGATCCAATACATATACAAACTCGCAGACGCATATGATACAGGTGATTATAGAAATTAAAATGACTATTTCAGACATGTTTTTCTCTTGTTTTTGCAATGTTACGATGGTGTGAGTATAACATGTTTTTACGATTCGTGCGATTTTATCTTTAGAAAAAATAACTTTTTTTACCCCTTGCACAGATTCGGTCAAATTGATATAATTAAATATAATAATAAAGGAAAGGAACGCGTATGTTTCGTAAATTGTGTGTGTTTGTATTGTTTACAGGCTTTTTTGTGAGGGCTTTTGGAGCAGAAGTTTTACCTGAGGTTGTTACTTCTGAAGTTTTTTATAACACAGAACATAATGTTCAAGATGAAGAAATTGTAGAAGTAAGACCTGTTGTACAACAAGAAAAACAGAAACATGTTCCAGCTTGGCCTATAGCTGGTTCTGAAGCTGATGTTGACCTTGTGTGTGAGGAAGGGGTTTGTAATCAGACAGAAGTATATGAATTGAACGAAGATTGGTCTGGTGGCCCAAGTATAGATCATGGATATCAAGTTCCTGCAGGTTTTGACGATGAATGTAATGGTATGGCAGAGATGCCTTTGTTGCATAGAGAATTATTAGAAGATGATGGTGGTTCTGTTTTGTCTGCTTCACGCAGTCCTCATAAGATATGTGATAAAAATACAGATTCTTACATTGTTTTTTCTGAACGTGCTGGTTTTTCATCACGTGGAGCATGTGATACAAACCAAGCTAATGCATCCGAATTTGAAACTTTTAATATGGTTGATGAGTCTGCAGATTCTAAAGCTCAAACAATGCCGGATCAAGTTCGTTCGTGGGTTGTTGCAAGTGGACAAACATTAAGAGAAGTTTTACAGGCTTGGTGTGATAAAGAAGGTTGGGATTTGGTTTGGACTACGTCTAGAGAATATCCGATAGAAGCGAGTGCTGTATTTAAAGGTAGATTTATTGATGTAGCTTCTGCTTTGATACGTAATTTTGAGCGTGCTACACCGGTTCCTTATGCTAAGTTTTATAAAGGAAATCGTGTAATAGTTGTATCAACATTGGAAGAGTAAGTTTTAATGCGAGGGATGAGACACATGTTTATACATAGTAGGTTTTTATTTGGTTTGTGTTTAGCAAGTGGAATATGTGCTTTGTGTGGATGTACATTAAAAGAGTCCGCAAAAGTTTCTGCAGCTGTTGACCAAAATTTTGTAAATGCCTATGAAGCTTTTGAAATGGCAAAAAATCCTCGTGCAAAAGTTGCTAGTGGTGATACTGTTTCTATGTCTGAGGGCGTATGGTTAGGAAATAAATCTACAGTGTTAGATCACAAAAATAATTTGCCTAATAAATTTGAAACAGATACTGGTATTACAGTTTTATTAAATGAACCTGTTAGCTTACAAGTGTTAGCTAATGATATTAATTCGATTACAGGTATACCTGTGAAAATAGATAGTCAAGTTAGCTCGGACAAATTAAAAAATACCGTCAATGTAGCTTATACTGGTAAGTTGTCAGGGTTGTTATCGCAAATAGCAACAGATTTAGATTTGTTATGGTATTATGATAAAGATTCTATAGTTTTTTATGAAACAGAAACAAGAACATATACTTTGTATGCTTTAGGTACGGATGTTTCTTATCAATCTTCTGTTCAAACAGATGATGGAAATCAGGTGTCGTTAGAATCTACATTAAAAGAATGGGATGAAGTAGAAGCCACAATAAGTTCTATTGTTGATAATGTACAAAATGCTAAGTTTACAGTTTCACGTAGTTTAGGAACCATTACTGTAACCGCATCTCCTTCTGTTTTGAATCGTGTTGCTGAATATATAGCAAAGCAAAATAAACGTTTGTCTCAACTTGTAACTATAGATGTTAAAGTTTTGCAGGTGTCTATATCCAATGAATCTGCCTTTGGTTTAAATTTAACTGCCGCTATTAATTCTGCTACAGGACTAAATATAGTAGCGAATCCAAAAAATAATTTAGCTACTACGGAAGCTAGTGCAATGAACGTGGCTGTTTTATCTAATACTATATCTGCTGCAACTGGCATGACACATTTGGATGGTAGTGGTACTACTGTTGCCGGTGCTTATACTGATGCTGATATAAAAAATAGTTCCTTATCAGGTTTGGCTGGAAGTGATGCTTTAATACAAGCTTTAGCAAAACAAGGAAAGGTTTCTTTAGTAACAAATGTTGGTGTTACCACAAGAAATAATAGAGTTGCTCCTGTTACAAACACAAAGACAACAGGATATATTAAGCGTTTTGAATCTCGTAATTTTACAACTGTTGAATCTAGTACTGTAGATCAAGATGATTTAGAGACAGGTTTTTCTATGCAGTTATTACCTAATGTATTAGAAAATGGAAAAATTTTATTGTTATTCAAAATGTCTGTTCGTGAATTGTTAAAAATGTCTACTCAAACTATAGGTGAGGTTACCTTACAGTTGCCAGAAGTAGAAGAACGTTCTTTCATGCAGGAAGTAATTATGGAATCTGGACAGATGTTAGTTGTATCTGGATTTGAAAAACAGAAAAATGATGATACTCGTTATGGTTTAGGGGATCCTAATTTTATGGCTTTATCTGGTTCAAGGGAAACGGGTGCATCTCGTGAAGTGTTAGTTGTTATTTTAACACCACAAGTTTTAGTAAGTCCAATGGATGCTGAACGTAGTATACAGCAACACTGGGGAGCTCCTTTGAATTGATGTATACAATATTTAAATGTAATAAAAAAATCTCATCTCTAAAAGATGAGATTTTTTTATATAATTATTTTTTATTTTGAAATTTTCTTTGCAAGACGAGAAACTTTTCTAGAAGCTGC
>JAKSTE010000057.1 GCA_024402735.1 Alphaproteobacteria bacterium | reverse complement strand
AAACCAAAATAAAATAACAAAATGTAAAGTAGATGAAGTGGAACACGATTGTATATGGGGACGGATACAAACAGGTACAGCATACACTTATCAAGAAGCAGAAAATAATGACGTATACTTAATAAATGCGTCTAGGAACATAGTAAAATGCAAAATAGACTCTGATAATAAATTAACACAATGTAAATTATCAGATAGCGGAAGACTTACACGTGTTATATTAGAAGATAAAACCTTTGAAGAGGCTAGTAAAGATAGTTTTGAGGGTATACGCAAATACGAAGAATCTGAAGAAGAAGAAGGTGTATTTAAAGCAACAGATAACCGTATTAATGATAAAACATATTTTCTTGTTACATCTGCAACACAAGCAACTAAAAGCACTCCTGCTTTTGCTGTAGCTGATAGTTATATTCCAAATAAAGCTTTTGGTTATACAATGGAAAAGGATTGGGAAGACTTAAAATCAAAATATAATTTTGATTTTTATGCTCGTCGTTCTGATAACACTGTTGGTACAGAGCTAACCAAAGAATCTTTAAGTATCGAAACTAATAATAACATTATTGATTTCTTCACAGCGGCTTCTTTAAATGCGGATGATGGTGCTTTAGTAGATTTGTCTAATAAGGGAAGAGCTAAAGGAACCATGGCTGGTGCTGCTGTTGGTGGTGCTATGGGAGGTTTTTCATCATACCAAGGTGCAAAATCCGAAGTAGTAGATCGTTGGACAGAAGCTGTTCGTGAATATAAAGATTCTTTAACAACAATATATTGTGCTACAGGAACAAGATTTCTTGCAACCTATAATGATATAGCACAAATAGATCCTATGAAAACAGAATAAAAAAACGTGTTATTTATGTTTATAAGCTAAAACATATGGCACAAATTTATCAACATATTCTTCTGGTATTTGCGTTTTATTTATAAAAATCGAGTTATGTTGTCCTGCTGACATTTTTGGTAAAAGTTCTTTATTTTTAGCATTTACCACTTTATCTATTTTAATTGTCACAACATCTTCTACTCTAGGTAATATAAAATTCAATATATCACCTGCTTTGATTTCATTGCGTAATTCCAAAATTATTTCATCATTTGTATTACTTACTATTACACCAGCTGCCTGGTAATCAGAACAAGAATGAGTTGTATTATAATCATGAGCATCTGATGTAACTGGACCATCAAAAAAAGCCGTCGTATAACCTCTAGATTCTAAAACATTTAAATCTGCCATATATTTTAAACCATTAAAATGTTCTGGATCTTTGGCATAACTATCTAAAGCATTACGATATGCTCTAACAACCGAGCCTACATAATATTCGCTACGGTTACGTCCTTCTATCTTCAAAGAATCAGGTCCAGATTCTATAACCTCTTTTAAACGGGGCATTAAACATAAATCTTTAGAATTCATAATATAAGCACCACGTTCATCTTCTTCTATTGGCATTTCTATACCAGATTCACATTCACGTAATATTACATCATACTTCCATCTACATAATTGTGCACAAGCTCCCCTATTAGAAGGTCTACCTGTTATAAAATTAGATAACAAACACCTTCCTGAATAAGACATACACATTGCACCATGTATAAATATTTCTAAGCCAATATCAGGACATTGATTTCTAATAGAAATAAATTCTTTATGAGAAACTTCCCTAGCTAAAACACATTGCACGGCACCAGCATTTTGCCAAAATTTTACTGTTGATGCAGAACAAATATTTGCTTGAGTGGATATATGAATAGGAATATTTGGATGGTGTTCTTTTACCCACATCATTACACCAGCATCAGAAATTATTAAAGCATCTGGTTGTAGATAATTTAATACCTCAGAAACCTTATCCATATTTTCATAATCACGATCGTGTGCAAACAAATTAAAAGCTAAATAAACCTTCTTCCCTGCTTCATGTGCCAACTGTATTCCTTGTTTTACTTCATCAACAGTTATTTTTGCTCTAGCACGCATAGGAAAACCCGGCACCCCAGCATAAATTGCATCAGCTCCATATCATATAGCTGTTTTCAAGGCATCTAGAGTACCGGCTGGTGCCAAAAGTTCAGGTATTTTTTTCATATTTATGTATTGTAGCAATGTTTTTTGTGATTTCCAGATAAAATAAAACGGGTACATTACCCGTTTTATTTATTTGATTCTGTTTATTGCATTCTGTATTTGCAACATTCTAGCTTGCTCTTCTGATTTTTTCTTTTCATTATCAGCCTTTATCTTAGCTACACTTTTTTCAAATTCAGACTTACGCGCAATTTCTTTCTGTTGCTTTTCAAACTGTTTTCTTGCAACATCTAACAACTGAGAAAACAAATGTGCTCTATGTTGCTGAATTTCGTTATAAGCATCGTATTCACAATTCATTGTATAGATGATTTCATCACCATCCATAATCTTTAATTCTTTTGGAGTAGTTAAATTAAAATGAATTTCTAAAGTATCCAAATCGTAAATTTCTGTATTACCTTTGTGTTTAACACCTATGTGTTTAGTATCAGTAAATTTGGACGCTAAAGTGTTTATTAATTTTTCATCTTGCCTATATTCTTTATTAAACATCATAAACAAACCCATACTAACCTCCGTTGTACTACACACTAAAATACTATCATAAGTACATACAAAATCAACTTTTTTTGAAAAAAGTGCTTGAAATTATGAAAACTAATATGTAATATATGCGATGCAACGCCGGTTTAGCTCAGCTGGTAGAGCATCTGATTTGTAATCAGAGGGTCGTTGGTTCAAGTCCGACAACCGGCACCACAATAAAAAAGTCCCTTTAAAAGGGACTTTTATTTTCTTATGTTTTTTTACTGTTCTGATTCTTGAATGGAATTAGCAACAGATTCTATTTGTAACAGTTGTTTTTCTAAAGCAGATCTTTCTGAATTCTTATAACCAGTATCTTCATCATCATTTTTACTATTTGATACTGTTTGAGGATTGATCAAATTATTGTAAATCTCTTTTGCTTCTTTAGCACCAGTCATATCACGCTGAATTA
>JAKSTE010000056.1 GCA_024402735.1 Alphaproteobacteria bacterium | reverse complement strand
ATTCCTATCATTTGCATAGGAGAAACATATAAAGAAAAACTTAGTAAAAAAACAAACTTGGTTATATCAGAGAGTTTAAATGCTTTATTACCAGAAAAAGGTAAATTTATCATTGCATATGAACCAAGATGGGCCATAGGGAAAGGAATCACCCCAACTTTATCAGAAATAAAATCTGTTCATAAAGTTATTCGTAATATATTAAACAAAAAAGGTTTTAATAATACGCCTATTTTGTATGGAGCTAGCATAACCCAAGATAACGCTAACGCCATTACAAACTTACCTAACGTCGATGGTCTTTTAATCGGTGGCGCATCCTTGAAAAAAGAAACATTTATCCCTATAATAGAATCAGTAAGATAAACAAACGGATGATAAAATGGAAGACAAACAAGACAAAGAAGTAGAAATAGAACAAGTATCTATTGAAGAAACAACACAAACAGAACAACCAAATAATACAGAAGAACAAATCCAACAATTAAATTCTAAAGTAGCAGAATTAAACGATAAGTATTTACGTGTTGCCGCAGAATTAGAAAATACTCGTAGACGCGCTTCTATCGATATAGAATCTATTTCTCGTAATAGAGCTATGAGTGTGGCAGAAAAATTTTTACCAGTTATTGACGCTGTAGAAGCAGCTTTAAAACATACACCTGATGACGAAGGTATAAAATCTATGTCTCTTGCTGTCCAAAGTGCATGTGCGCAAATAGGAATAGTAAAAATAGAAGCTGTTGGGCAAATATTAAATCCTCAATTACACAACGCAATACAAATAATAGATAAGCCAACAGAAGGCACAAAATCAAACACTATATTGGAAGAAATGCAAGCAGGATATATGTTTGGTGATACAGTATTACGAACATCAATGGTAATTGTTTCAAAATAAAAAGTGGCATCAGCCACTTTTATTTTGTTTTGTATTTTATTAATAAATATTGTTGCCTTTGTTCAAAAATATTTTTGTAATATTTATAAAACAAATTTTGATTTTTCTTTATACGTTTAATAACATCTTCATCTTTAGAGAACACGTTTGTATTTTCTACAGATAATTGTTTGTTTCTATACATATTTACAACCAATCTTGCTGCTTTTATGGACAATGTTTCATCATTCATAAATCTGTATACAGATATCTTTTTATTTCTACAAAAACCGTATGATATTCTTATTTTAGGAATTTGAATACCATCCCAATTTTCAATAAAACTTTGATAATAACACAACCTTCCAACATTAGGTAAAAACACTTCTATACGTTCTAACGGACCTAATTTTTTTCTACAGATGCTCATACAAGAAACGTATGCATTTTCTTGATTAGCTGATAACAAATCTAAAAGTAACAAGAATTCTGTTTCTTCTTTTTTACTGACTGTTGACATAATATGAACTTTATTTGTATATAATAATACCCAAAAATAAAAATTCGTCAACTACAATTAGTTGACGAACAAAACTTCATATTTTCATATACAACACTATTAAATACCAAGTCTATGATGTATTTTTAACATAAAGATAGATTCATTACCAAACTGACTTATGTTATTAGGATTAACTCTATATATAAACCCTATTCCAGCATCTGTAAAATCACCCAAAGAATGTTTATACGATGCATTGAATCTCATCTCCCTATTCTTAGGTACTAAACTCAAAGCCTCTCTATGTGCATCATTTATAACCAAATCATAACTACCTGTATCTGTTTCTATAACAGAATAATCAGCATAATCGTAGAATATATTACCTTTAACAGCCGCTAACGGTAAAGATGCCGTAAAACTAAAGTTACCTAAATCAGCACCTAAAGCGAAAGAATTAGACTGTATGTTTGTAACATCTGAAACTAATCCAGCATAAGAATTAGCTTTAGTATTTGCGAAAGTTCCACGTAAAGACAACTTAACATTTTCAAAAGGTTTATATTCTGCAACAGTATCTACATATACAGTATCACCATTTCCTAAAGATAATAAACCATCAGAATAACTTCCTAATAAAGTATTTGTTTCGTGCATTGTTCCAACAGACATATTCAAACTAAATTGATCGTTCAAATAAGATACATCTGCGGCGCCTCCATTCACGAAACCTAAACGTCCAGGCTCAAACTGTGCAGATATTGTTGGATCGTTTTCTAACAAAGTTTCATCCGTTATAGATCCAGAAAAAGCACTAGCACCAAAAGACCAATTACCATTCTTATATGTAGCATCAGATTTAATAGCTCTAGAAGCTAAAGATAATACACTATTTGCACGTCCAGTAAATCTAGATTCACCGTTAGTTAAATAACGTTGATACCCAGCAGAAACATCCATCGTATCAGTAGTAAATTTAATATTTAAATTATCTAAGCCATTCATATTATCTACATATGCACGAGGTGACAAAGCCATATCTATTTCTACATTACCTACCTTTGTAGATTGATTATTTTTGGTGTCCACATTAAATTCACCTAAAACGTCTCCCATGTATAAACCATGCTTATCCACCGTTCCTAAAGTAAATTCATTTGTCCAAATACGTGGCAAAGTTAAAGAACCATCAACACTAGATAAAATATCATAATAAGAAGATTTTACAGATACACCATTTAATCCCAAAACATTAGATGACTTTAAAGCAGTATTTGTAGAAGCACGCCAATAAGCATTACCCGCAGCAGACACTATCTTACCATTTTCATAATAATATATAGATTTGCCAGGAGTTGTTGCACGTTCAAGGTTTATTAACCCGTATCCGTAAACATCTTTAAAAGCTTCTAAATATTGATCTGCAGAAAGCCAATCTTCGTTGTATTCTGTAGGCAAAGCATACATCTGTTTTAAATAAGATACTAGACTATCTTTGTTTGCTTTAGTACTTGTTCCATCTGGTAATGTTCCCAAATAGGCACCATCTGCAGTCAACGCCATCAAAGTGAATATTTCCTGGGTTGACATGTAACCAAATGCACTTTTTAAAGAAGCTACCGCACCAGCAGCAGCAGCCGTTGCAATTTCAGTATTAGCACCAGAAGCGGCAAAACACCATGGATCCA
>JAKSTE010000055.1 GCA_024402735.1 Alphaproteobacteria bacterium | reverse complement strand
CTTTCCATACAAAGGATGACGAAAACGACGTTCTACTTCAACAACGACTGTTTTATCATTCGATGTACTTATAACGGTTCCTTGTAGTATACGTTTTGGCATAACTTTTGTCCTTATATTTTCTTATCCGGCTTCTGATTTTACACTAAAAAAATCAAAAGTCAAAGTTTAGTTATTTATCAGCTTTTAACTTTGTTTTTACACGAGCAATTTCACGACGGGTTTGACGCAAAACATGTGTTTTTGGTAATTGACCTGCAGCCAATTGAAAACGTTGATTCATTTGCTCTTTTTTCAAGTCAGCTAACTTACTCTGCAAAGCTTCTTTTGTTAAAGCTTCTTTAGCTGTTTTTTGTGCTTTCTTTTCTGCCATATCTACAATCCTTGAGTTATTAGTTAACTTTACGTTCTACAACTTTAGTCTTAACTGGCAATTTTGCAGAAGCCAATGCAAATGCTTCGTAAGCTACTTCTGGTTTAACACCATCAACTTCAAACATTATACGACCTGGCTTTACTCGACAAATCCAGTATTCTACAGCACCCTTACCTTTACCCATACGAACGCCGCCTGGTTTTGTTGTAACAGGAACATCTGGGAAAATACGAATCCATAATTTACCCATACGTCTCATATGACGAGTAATTGCACGACGAGCTGCTTCTATCTGACGTGCTGTAACACGTTCAGGAGACATAGCTTTTAATCCAAACGACCCAAAAGCCAATTCACTTCCGCCCTTTGTAGCTCCGTGAATACGACCTTTTTGCTGTTTGCGAAATTTTGTTTTATTTGGCATTAACATGATTAAAACCTTTAAATTTTAATTATTTGCTTTTCTTTTCGCTGCTACCGGCATATTCAGTCGGACGCGCCATTTCGGACGCCAGCTTTTCTTTATTTACAACGTCACCTGTGTAAATCCAAACTTTTACACCGATAACACCATAAGTTGTCTTTGCTTGAATTGATGCATAATCTATATCTGCACGCAATGTATGCAAAGGTATACGTCCTTCACGGATTTGTTCGCTACGAGCAATTTCTGCACCGTTCAAACGACCGGAACACATAACTTTTATTCCTTGTGCACCAGCTTTTTGAGCATTTTGAACTGCTTTTTTCATAGCACGTTTAAAGGAAACACGACCTTCTATTTGTTGAGCAATACCTTGTGCAACTAATTGTGCATTCAAATCAGGACGACGAACTTCGTAAATGTTAACAACAACCTGATCGTTTTTAACTAATTTCTTAATATCGTTACGTAATGTTTCGATATCTGCACCATTTTTACCAATAATCATACCTGGACGTGATGTATGAATAGTAACAACTACTTTCTTTGCAAAACGTTCTATTACAATTTTGGCTAAGCCTGCTTTCTTTAATTTTTTCTCAACGAATTTACGAATCTTGATATCTTCAGCTAACAAACCAGCATAATCTTTTTTGCCAGCTATCCAACGAGAATCTGTAACTTTATTTATAAACTCGCGTAATGAAATTGGTGATACTTTCTGTCCCATTTTATTTCACCTTTGCTTGTTTTGTTGTTGTTTTTTTATCCTGTTTCTTTTCAGGAGCTACACCTGCTTCTAAAACGATTGTCAAATTAGAAAAAGGCTTCAAAATTGGACGGGCACTACCACGAGGTCCAGCCATTATGCGCTTCATTGTCAAAGCTTTACCACACCAAATTTCTTTGATGAATAAAGTATCTACAGGTAAATGTTTATTATTTTCAGCGTTTGCTACAGCAGACAACAATGTTTTTAAAACTTCATCTGAAACACGTTTCTTAGAAAATTTCAAAACATCAATAGCACGGTCAACTGGCAAGCCGCGAACCATATCACAAACCAGATTCAATTTCTGGTGACTTATGCGAATTAATTTATTAAACGCACGAGCCTGATTTTCTTTTATTCCATATCTTGTCATAACTCTATCCTATTTATTTTGCTGCTGTTGTTGCTTTTTTATTTGCTGCATGACCTTTAAAAGTACGTGTTGGAGCAAATTCACCTAATTTATGACCAATCATATCTTCTACAACTGATACAGGTATAAATTTGTTTCCATTATGAACTTCAAAAGTCAAACCAACCATAGGTGGTACAATTGTACTACCACGAGACCATGTTTTTATTGGTTTATGATCATCTTTTTCAATAGCTACAGCTACTTTTTTCAATATAGAAGGATGAACATAAGGACCTTTCCAAATCGAACGAGACATTATACACTCCTATTATTTCTTCTTTGCCAAATGTCTGCTACGAATAATCATCTTTGCAGTACGTTTATTGCTACGTTTACGATATCCCTTGGCTGGAATACCTGTGCGAGACACTGGTTCATGTCCTTTAGAATGACCATTACCACCACCCATAGGATGATCATTTGGATTCATAGCCATACCACGTGTAGATGGGCGAATTCCCAACCAACGAGCACGACCTGCTTTTCCTAAATTTACATTACGTTGTTCTGGATTGGAAACACTTCCAACTGTTGCCAAACATTCAGAATGAACTTTACGCAACTCTCCGCTGTTCATCTTAATTTGTGCATACACACCATCTTTACCCATTAATTGAGCATAACAACCGGCACTACGAGCTAATTGACCACCAGCACCTGGTTTTAATTCTACGTTATGAACAATTGTTCCAATTGGCATGTTTTTCAATGGCATTGCATTACCTGGTTTAATATCTTCACGTTCACCAGAAATTACAACATCACCTGGTTTCAAATCACGTGGTGCTAATATATAAGAACGAATACCATCTTTATATTCTATCAATGCGATAAAAGCTGTACGGTTAGGATCATATTCTAAACGAACAACTGTTGCAGGTATATTTTGTTTTTTACGATCAAAATCAATCAAACGATATTTACGTTTGTGTCCCCCACCCTGATGAGGAACTGTTACTTGACCAAAATTATTACGTCCACCTTTGGACTTCAAACCAACAGTTAATGACTTTTCAGGTGCACCTTTGTGCAATTCACTATGGTCTATCAATGTTAAACCACGTGTTCCTGCTGTCGTTGGCTTGTAATGTTTCAATGCCATTTTTTTTACCTTTGTTTTTACTTTAACAC
>JAKSTE010000054.1 GCA_024402735.1 Alphaproteobacteria bacterium | reverse complement strand
GCCGGTGCTGCAACTATAGCTGGTACTGTAGCTGGTGTTGCAGCTGGTGAAGCGATAAAGGCACAAGAAGCTAAAAACAGAGGAGTTGGTCCTGTTGCTACAAATGCAAATAATAAAGGTCATTATTTCCATAATGAGTGGAATTATCAGGAAGATATTAATACTGAATTTAATGAACAAACTATGGTATGTAGAAAATGTATTGCTGCCAAGAAATGTAAAAAAACAGGTTGGTCATTATTCCGTGACAGATTCTGCAAAACATGGGAAGATGATTTTTCAGCACCTAATTGCAGAGACATAAAATTCTAATAAAAAGGATCCAATTTAATTGGATCTTTTTTTACATTATTATCGATCAATTTTTTTTGTTTTGTTTATCCTTATGTGCTTGCATGATTTGAATATTTTTGATAAAATATTCATAAAATGTAGGATGGTGCTTTATGAAGAAATCTTTTGTATTGCTTAGTTTACTTATGTTACCGATTGTTGCTTTTGCAGCTGGACGTAGTGATAGTAATGTTGCTCGTGCTGGTGCAGGTAGAATGACTCAATCTAGCGCCAGAGCTTCTATGGCTGCACATTCTAATGTTATGCCGAAAACAGGTATGTCAACGTCATCTCAAGAAGAAATTATTGAGGAAGGAGAATTTACAGAAGAATCTAGCGCAAACCAAGCACCAGGAGGAAGACCATCTGGTGATTGTCGTGAAAGTTATCGTGCTTGTATGGATGAATTTTGTTTGTTGGATGAAAGTGAGGGCGAACGCTGTGCGTGTTCTGACAATATAGAATATGCAAAAAGTAAAATAAAAGAAGTGTTAAAGATACAGGCTGAAGCAGATGAATTATATACAGATGGTGTAGAACGTGAAAAATTGGGCGCAAAAGCAAAATTAGTTTTTGGTGAAAGTGAAGCTGCTAAAAAAAGTTCTGGTATGTCTGGTGTTAATTTCTTGTCTTGGTTAAATGATGAAGATCCTGAAGAAACGGAAGATGTTGGCGAAGATGCAGAATTGGGTGATGTTTTATATAATATGGCTGCAGAGTATTGCAAGAATGAATTAAAGGCTTGTGGTTCTAAAGCAGAAATGGAAGAGAAATTGTATAGTAGAATGATAATTCAAGATTGTAAGAATTATGATTCTTATTTGGCTGATCAAAAAACAAATGCAGAATCTAATAAACGTATAGCTGAATCTGCTGTTCGTAAAGCAAGATTAGAAATGTTAGATACAACAAATAAGTATAATCGTGGTGAATGTTTATTAGCATATAGATCTTGTATTTCTGATAAGGGTGGTTGTGGATCTAATTTTGAAAATTGTTTAGATGCTGGACTTTTGAAAAGACGTTCAAATGCATGTGAAAATGTTTTAGATCAATGTATGGCTGTTCGTGATTATGTTGCAGCGGATTGGAAAGAAGAGTCTAAAAAGGTTTTGGCTGAAGCAGAAAAATATGCCGATAAAAATCAAAGAGCTAGTTGTTTAGCAAAAATACAAGATTGTTTGGAAGAGGGATGCTCAACATCTACAAATGCAGCTTGTTTGACAGATGTTAATGTTGCTGCTGGTATTTGTCCTATAATTACAGAATGTAATGAGAAAATTCCTGGATTACAAGCTGTTGTAAACGATAAACTTGGTTATTTACAAACAAAATTCTGTGAAAATGATATTGATGCATGTTTACAAGATAAATGTGGACAAGATTTTTCTAAAGCAGAATGTATTGGTAAAAAACCTTATGAAATAGCAGCTTTGTGTCCTCAAAGTATGTTCCCTTCTTGTAAGAATGCTACACAATTTAATATAATTGTACAATCTGCCATTTTACAGATGGATTATCAGATGTTGCAAGGTTGTGTAAATTATTTTGGTGAACAATTAACAAAAGTTTGTGGAACAGATATGTCTTGTTTGCCGTTGGATCCAAAGATAGAGTCTTTGAAAGATTTACCAGAAACAGAAGATGGGTTAATTAATTTAAGAGAAGAAATTATAGCGAATGCTAAAGTTTCTGTTGATGAATTCTTTAAACAATTTGAACAAGATAAAACAGTAGCAGCTTGTGCTGATACTCAAGCAGACGAAACGAAAAAAGTTAAAGGTAAGACATCTTTAGGAACAAGTGTATTTAATTCTGCAAAATTGCTTGCAAATATGGCTGCTGAAAATAGAGCTATACGTGAATTAGATTCTAGAATAGCAGAATTAACTCGTGAAAAAGATTTAGAAACAGCTAAGCAAACATGTTTAAAGACATATAAACCAGAAAAACCAGAAGAAGGTAAAAAGAATTATAGTTATATTCACACTGTTTCTTTTGAACCAAGTTTACGTAATTGCCATGTGTGTCGTATGCAACAGGTTTGTGAGACTGGTGGTGAAGATAAATCTACATCTGCATTGAAAGCTGCTGCTGGTGGCTTGTCAGCTGGTGCTGCTGCTGGTACTATGATAAATGCTGGTTGGGGTACTGCTATAGGTGGTGTAGTTGGTGCTGTAGGTGCTGGTATATTAGGCGCTAAATCTGGTGGAAAAGAAGAATTCTGCCAAGAAGTAGAGTCTTGTGAAGATATAAATATGTAAATCATTTAATTGGAGAGAAGAAATGAAAAAAATATTTACTTTACTATTATCTGTTTTTGTTGGTTTGACTTTTTTAAACAGTGATGTAAGTGCTGCTGCTAAAAAGACTTCTACAGCAAAAAAACAATCTGCTTTACAAGCTGGAACTAAGGTTCGTGCTAAGACAGAAGCAAAAGGAATTTACAGCGAAGAATGTTACGAACAATACTATGGCTGTATGGATCAATTTTGTATAGCTGATAATGAGAATGGTGGTTCTTGTATGTGTAGTGATGATGCTGCTAAGTATGATGATCAGTTAGAGACAATTAAAAAGATATTAGTTGAAGCTGAAAGAATTAGTACAGAAGAAGTTGAAAAAGTACAAGCAGGTGCTAATGCAGATATTATATTTAAGGGAGAACGCGAATATAATGATGATGGTACTGTTGTAAAAGTTGGTGAAAAGAAAAAAACAAGTGGAAGTGCTGTTGAATGGACTTCTATATATGATCAGGCAGATGAAGAAGAATCTGATGAAACGGATTG
>JAKSTE010000053.1 GCA_024402735.1 Alphaproteobacteria bacterium | reverse complement strand
GTCATAGCTAGAAGTCGTGTGTTTGGTCCAAAAAGCTATTCTTTAGACGCTTTAGCAAAATGGTTTGGCGTTTCTTTAACAACACGTGCAGATGCTCATGGAGCATTAATTGACGCTGAAATATTAGCAAATGTTTTTGTAGAATTAGAAAACACCGCTCCTGCACCAGATATTAAAGATATAATAGCAGAACAACACGAAGCTTTTTTAAAACACCCTAAAATAGGCAGTGATTTTCCAAAAAGAACATTTGATGTTTCAGAAGAGGAATTAAAACAACATGAAGAATTTATGAACAAATTACTAAATTCTTAATCGTTTGTTGTACAAGTACCGTATTCATCTCTACTACTATCATTACTACATTTTAAGTAACAAGCACCACCCCAAACTTCATAATCTTCATTACACAAACAATGGGTATTAACACAACCACTTGCTTTATTTGTACACTCTGTAGCAGTGTATGTAGAATTTTCTGGACACAACAATGATTGATAGAATATTTCAGAAACTTTTTCTATATATTCTGAATCATTTTTTCCACTCATACTTGTATCATTAGCAAAAACAGCTCTAGAACATGTCAAAGCTATATTACGTAAAGCACCTGCCATAACATTACGAACATTAGAAACATTTACAGTTGTTGTCCATGTATTTATCTGTGACAACTGTTGATTATAACATTCTGAAATATCTTCTAAACATGTAGATGCGTATTCAGATATTATCTTATACTGTGCAGATTGAATATTAACCATCGCGCGCTGTATATAATTTACAACAACATCATTATAAGGATTATATTTTTTATTATTTTTACCACTAGCGATATATGTAAAATCTTGACACTTATCTAAAACAGCCCTACACAAACCACCATCTTTTACTGTTTCGCCTGTTCCCATTTTTGTAAGCAAATATCTAACAACACAAGTACCATCTGTTGCACTACAAGCAGTTTTACCATCAGAATTCTTTATAAACTCAGCGTTTATCTTAGAATTATCATAATCTATCATAGATTTTGTAACTTGAGAAATATCCTGTCCGAAAATAACTTCGCCATTTTCATTGATATATTTCTTCGTAGGATCTATACATTTGTAATAATTTTCACCACAAACCATATCATCTGTCATACATGTATTTAGTGCGGCTACACAACCTTTAATATCATATTGGTTTTTATTTTGTAAAACAGATAAACGTGCTTTTTGCAACATCAAATTTGCACTACGTACATTAGAAACCAAAGTGGTATTTAACTTTGTTAAACCTTGTTCATATGCTATACAATCTTTATCTATAGCTAAATCATAATTACCTGTAATTTGAGTTTCTGTACCACCAGCATCTTTGCATTGTGTTAACACATTCTTACAACGTTTTGTTGCTTCGTCATATAAATCTTTACCACGCAAATTAGAAATACTTTTAGAATTATCACCACCAAAGAAACTTAAATCAAACATATCTGCAGACGATGAAGAAAAATCTAAATCCATATCCATTAGATTTGTTGTTGATGACATAGATGCAGAGTTCTTTGAAGAAGTAATAGAAGGATCTTGTATTAATTCAGCAATATCATCTAACATAGAACGTGTCTCTGAAGTATCCTTCGTACCAGACAATTCTGTTTCTGCTTCTGTTTCTGACATAATGGCTCTAATTTCATCAGCAGACAAACCTATATAACGTATTCTCTGTGCAACTTCATTTAATTCACTATTTGCATCTTCTACTGCTTTTTCTACTTTTGCATACTTAGCTAAATTAGAAGAACAACTACAACGTTTCTGATTTGCATCAACAACCGCACAAAACTGATCCATACATTCGTTATATTGTTGCTGACAAGTACTATTTAAATCTGCTGTTTTTTCTAGTACATCCTTTGCAGTAGCTATAGACTCTGCTGTCGGAGTAATAGTTGCTTTTTTTGTTGTCCCAAACAAATTAGATATAGAAGCTCTAGCCTGAACAGTCTTTGATGGTTTTATAGATTCTTGTGTATCTTGTTTAACAGTTCGTGTAACAACATCTGGAACAGAAGCACGAGCTTTTACCTCAGAAAACTGTTTACGAGTATTAACATCATTAAAGGCATTACCAGCACGAGATTTACGATCAATTACATCTTGAGAAGTTCTGTTTTTATTTTCTGTATTTTGTGACACTGCTGCTCTAGAAACAACTGCTTCAGTTTTTGTTCTGGCAGTTTTATTTCCTTCTCTTTCTCTTGTTGCAACACGAGAACTTACGGCTTTATTATTTGTGCTTTCTGAAGAAACAGGATTGTTTTTATGAGAAGTTCTAACCTGACCAACAGTACGATCTACATCGTTTGTTGTTTGACTAAGACGAGATGTACCAGCGGCTAAAGAATTAACCGTATACAAAACAGCTATAAGAAAAACAGAAACAAACTTCTTCATTCTCTGTAACATTATATCACATTCGAGAAATAATAAAAAATAAAAAATAAGAAACAACTATTAAAAAACCGCCATAAAGGCGGTTTTATTATTTTGATTCTTCTGGAACAACAGAAACTGTTTTTCTATCACCATTTCCACGTTTAAAGGAAACGATTCCAGCGATCTTTGCAAACAAAGTATGATCTTTACCCATACCAACATTCAAACCAGGGTGAACAGATGTTCCACGTTGACGAATGATGATATTTCCTGGGATAACACGGCTACCACCGCTTTTTTTAACCCCTAATCTACGTCCGGCTGAATCACGTCCGTTTGTTGATGCAGAACCAGCTTTTTTATGTGCCATAATTAAACTCCTTCATCTAAATGGGGCGATTAGGCCTTAATTGATTTTATTTTTAAAACAGTGATAAACTGACGATGACCAGCAGTTCTACGATAGTTTTGACGACGTTTTTTCTTAAATACCAAAACTTTATCATCACGTTTTTGTTCTATTACTTCAGCGACAACTTTTGCACCACTTATCAAAGGAGTACCAACTTTGTCACCAACCATTAAAACTTGGTCGAATTCTACAGATCCTGTAGCAGATAGTTTTTCAACTTTAATAACATCACCTTCTGTTACACGGTATTGTTTTCCACCAGTTTGAAAGATTGCGTATGTAGACATATTCTTTCTCTTGTTATTTTGTTCTTGTATTAAAATTTCGATTTGTCGAAAAATTTATGCAAATTATACATTTAAATTAGGAATTGTCAACTGTTTTGCATAAAATTTTATACAAAACTATTTGTCTTCCCATTTACCACCAGAACGAGATGCATTATCCTGCAA
>JAKSTE010000052.1 GCA_024402735.1 Alphaproteobacteria bacterium | reverse complement strand
CTTCAATATCATCTGATTGTAAAGCTATATCAAAAAATTGTACATCGTTAACCTTTGATAACCAATTTATAGCTGGTATCGTAATATTTTTAAAACATTCTATCCTTTTTTGAATAGCTGATAGATCTTTATCATCACTACGAGTACCACCTTCAGACAAACGTTTATTTATATGGTTTTTCATCTTTTCTTCAGAAATATTTAGATATACAATTTTTATATTAAATTTTTTTGCATAATTCTCGACCAACCATTTTGCTTGTCCAATTGTTCTGGGAAAACCATCTAAAATGATATCTCGGTTATCAATATTATTAGCTATTATTTCAAACAGATCCTCATCTTCTACTAACTCACCTTTGGTTATTTTTTTACATATAGGAGAATTCTCAGGTAAGCTTCTTAATATTGCACCTGTTTCAATATAATTATACTCATGTATTTCCAACATTTTATGTGCAAAAGTTCCTTTACCAGCACCCTGCCCACCCATAAAAACAATCATATTATATTTCATAGCACACCATTTTTTTACTAGTAATATTATATACTTTTATAACATGAACGCATAAAATATCCCACATCAGTTGTGTTTTTAATATATAATATTTTGATGTTTTTTATTTTTTGCTGTGTTCTATTGCAGCGCCCAAAAAATCACCCAAGACAGAACCAGAATCTGCTTCATTTGCAAATTCTTTCACTGCTTGCTTTTCCAATGTTACTTGTAAAGCACGTATTGATAACTTTACGTTATTTCCATCTACAGAAACAACCGAAGCTTCCACGGAATCACCTACTTTATATTTTGATGTATCTTGTTCCGCTTTCTCACGAGCTAAATCTGTACGACGGATTGTTCCGCGAAGATCACCAGGTAAAGTCAACACCAACTCATCAGGAGTTACCTCAGAAACATTTCCGCAAACAACAGCGCCTTTCTTAATAGAAGCCGCATTGTTTTCTGCACTTTCTGTTAACTGTTTAATTCCCAATGTGATACGTTCTTTTTCTGGGTTAATATCCAAAATTTTAGCTGTTACTTCTTGACCACGAACAAACTT
Source organism: Alphaproteobacteria bacterium (assembly GCA_024402735.1). Taxonomy (GTDB): domain Bacteria; phylum Pseudomonadota; class Alphaproteobacteria; order Rs-D84; family Rs-D84; genus Enterousia. The sequence goes on along the minus strand of JAKSTE010000052.1, from coordinate 2,303 downwards.
TTTCAATTCTTCCTCGTCTAATTTATTCCATGATAAATCAGAGATATGAATCATTCCATCTAAGTCTGGTGTCAAAGCAACAAACAAACCAAATTCTGTTGTGTTTTTAATTGGTCCTGTAATAACATCACCAACTTTGTGTGCTTCAGCAAATTCTTTCCAAGGATTTGGTTGTAATTGTTTGTATCCTAAAGAAATACGACGTTTTTCTTGATCTATACCAACAACAACAACATTTATTTCTTGTCCATTTTGTAAAACTTTACTTGGATGTATGTTTTTATTTGTCCAAGATAATTCAGACATATGAACAAGTCCTTCTATATTATTACCCAAATCAATAAAAGCACCGTAATCTGTTAAAGAAGCAACTTTTCCTGTCACTGTATCTCCAACATTAAATGCTTTAGAAGCTTTTTCCCAAGGATCTTCTTCCAACTGTTTTGCACCTAAAGATATACGGTGTGATTCAGGATCAAATTGTATAACTTTAACTTTGATTTTCTCACCGACATGAACAATTTCACGAGGATGGTTAATACGTTTCCAAGACAAATCTGTTACATGTAACAAACCATCTACTCCACCTAAATCTACAAAAACACCATAATCTGTAATATTTTTAACTGTACCTTCTACTACTGCACCTAAAGATATATTTTTCATAGCTTCAGCTTGAGCAGCAGCAATAGTGTCAGCTTGAATAGCACGACGTGAAACAATAGCGTTTGTACGCAAAGCATCCATTTTTAAAACACGGAATTTATCTTTTAAGCCAATCAAAGATTTTGCATCACGAATAGGTTTGTGATCTACTTGAGAAGAAGGCATAAAAGCAAAAACACCATTGATATCAACTGTATAACCACCACGAACAACTTCTATAATTGTACCTTCTGGATCTATACCTTCAGCAACAGTTTTCTCTAAATCTTTCCATGCTTTTTCTGCACGTGCTTTCGTATAAGATAAAACAGCTGTACCTTCACGAGATTCATAACGTTCTACAAAAACGTCTATAATATCACCAACAGTAGGAACAGATGCCCCAAATTCTTTTAAAGGAATGCGGCCTTCTGATTTTAAGCCAACATCAACCATGGCAAAATCACCACGAATATCTTTTACTGTACCCTTAGTTGCATAACCTTGAAGGGTTTCTTGAGAACCATAATTTTTATCAAACATCTGGACAAAATCTTCACCAGACACAGGATTAAATAAATCTTTGGATAAATCTTTCATAGAATATATACAAAGTTTGCCATCGTAACATATATAACGAGGTCTTGTGGGGTTAATCGGATTGCCTCGTGCCCACCCACGAAAAGCAAGCTAATTTTATACTAGAAAAAAACAATAATCAAGTAAATTTAAACTACCCTTTAAACCCTATAGCAACTATAAACATCTCTACAGAATCCTTCCTAGAAGAAGGTGGTTTTATATGAAATACTTTATCAAAGTGTTCTCGTATTTGCTTTAATAATTCATTAGTTGTGCCACCTGTAAAAGATTTAGCTATAAAAACCCCACCTTTTTTTAAAGCAACTAAAGCAAAATCTAAAGCATACTCTAATAACACCATTTGTCTTAAATGATCTGTTTTCTTATGTCCAACGGTATTTGGTGCCATATCAGACATAACAACATCAACCGGACCATTTTGGCTGATAAAACTCTACACCTGGTATAGGTTTTATTGATAGCAAATCCATAGCAAAAACATGCGAATTTGGAAAATTACTAGCAACATATTGTGACCAAGATCCTGGTGCTGCACCTAAATCAACAACAACTTGTCCATTACGAAAGAAATGAAATTTCTCATTCATTTCCATAATTTTGTAAACAGCTCGAGCCCTGTAACCCTCTTTTTTTGCTCTAGCAACATAAGGATCAGCCGCTTGTCTTTGAATCCAAGCTACAGAAGATTTTTTAGAGGCAATTTTTTTATTTAATATGCGCATTATTTTTTAATATAACTCTTCTAGTCTGGTTATGAAACTTTTGTGCAGCCTTTAATTTATCCATATATGTGCCATCTTTAAATACTTTTTGCTCGACTTTTCCATCTTCATATACAACATCAACAACGTATTTAAAACAAACTATCAAAGAGCACACATACGATACCCTTATAGGAGGTCTTACATCTACTATTTCCATAGTAAAACCTTAATTCTGACCACCATTATTTTTTAATTTTTCCATGACGGCTTCCATACCCCCCATTCTCTGAATCATAGCCATCTGTTGTTTCATTTTCGAATATTGTTTGATTATATGTTCTACTTCACGTA
>JAKSTE010000051.1 GCA_024402735.1 Alphaproteobacteria bacterium | reverse complement strand
TTGATGATGAAATATACTTTCTGACATTAACATACCAGCTAAAAACGCACCTAAAGCTGGAGTTAATCCAATCAAATGAAATCCATAACAACAACCAATAATACAAACCACAACAGCTAATACAAAAGCTTCGTTAGATTTTAATTTAGATACCAAACGCATTAACGGACTGATAATAAATTTAGAAACAATAATCACACCCAAAATTAAAATAACAGATGTTACCAAAACGTCTATTGCTGTAGCACCTAAATTTAAAGACACACCAGATAAAACAGGCAAGAAAGCTAATAATGGAATAGATAATAAATCTTGGAACAATAAAATTGAAAATGCCTGACGTCCAGTTGCTGTCTGCATTTGATTTCTATCTAATAAAATTTGCATATCTTCAGATGTACTAGACATGGCTAGCATTAAAGCAATCATAACAGTTCCTGTCATAGTCCATTCTGTCAAACCAAATAATATAGGGAATAACATTACAGCAACCATCATTACCTGCGCCGCACCAAAACCAAAAATAGTCTTACGCAATTGCCATAATCTGGACATATTGATTTGTAAACCAATCGTAAACCATAAGAATATTATTCCTAATTCACCTAAACTATTCCAAGCAGAAGTAAGTTCAAACAAATCTAAAATATGTGGACCTATTAAAACACCTGTTAATAAGAACGCTAATAATGTTCCCATACGTCCTAAACGCATTAAAACAACAGCACCAAAAGCAATCGCTATAAATAATAGTACAGATATTGACATTTTTCTCTCTCCGAAGTATTTACATTATAGCAAATTTTTATCTAAAATACTCGATATTTTTAAAAATTGCTCTGGATTTAATTCCTCTGCCCTTTCTGTTCCAGACAATCCAAATTCTTCCCAGTTGGTTTTTATAATACCACGTATCATCTTACGTCTTTGTCCAAATAATTTAGCTGTTAGTTTCTCTAATTTAGATATATCACCAAGTTTAGCTATTTTAGATTTATTAGGAATAATCTGAACAACAGCAGACTGAACCTTTGGACGAGGAACAAAAGCTGTATTAGGTACATCAAACAAAATCTTTGCATCGGATACAAGACTAGTTAATACAGATAAACGCCCATATTGTTCATCGCCAACATTTGCAACTATACGTTGTGCAACTTCACGTTGAAACATTAACGTTAGTGATTTTATATTTTTACCCATAGCCATTTGATGCAACCAGCCTATCAAAAGTTCGGTACCAACATTGTAAGGTAAATTAGAACATACAGCATACCCTGCTTTTTCTAAATCTGATAAATCTACTTTTAAAGCATCACCAAAAATAACTTCAAACCTACCATCAGATGCATCCATGATTTTGGATAGAATAGGTTCTGTAGTTTTATCTTTTTCTATAGCTATTAATTTTTTTGCACCAGCTAATAACAAAGCTCGAGTTAAACCACCAGGACCAGGTCCAACTTCAACGACAGTAATATCTGTAATATTAGGAACAGAACGAGCTATACGACCAGTTAAATTTAAATCAAATAAGAAATTTTGACCAAATTGCTTCTTAGGTTCTAGACCACATTCACGCATCATATCTGAAACAGGAGCTAATGTATCAACAGTAAAACTCATAATTGTTTACGTCCTCCAAAAGCAAGTGTTAATGTACCATCATCTAAATAATCTAAATCTCCACCAAGAGGAACACCCGATGCTAATTCAGAGAAAGTAACACCCATATTTTCCCCAATAACAGAAATAATATATTGTTGTGTTGTTTTACCTTCTACTGTATTTGGTAATGCAAAAATAATTTCTGTTATTTCTTCTTCTTTTATACGAGATGCAATATTAGATATATTTAAATCTGCAGGTGTAACACCGGAAACACCAGATAACGTTCCACCAAGAATATGATAACGTCCGTGAAACACACCAGAGTTTTCTAATACCCACACATCAGATAAATCACGAACCACACATAATTGACCGTTCTTACGAGAAGCATCACAACAATATTCACACTTTTCTAAATCTGTTAACACACCGCATACAGGACAAGGATGAATTGTAGATGTTGCATCTGTTAATGATGTTGCTAAAGCATTAGCCTTACCAGTTTTGTCTTGTAACAAAGATAAAACTATACGAGTTGCTGCCCTTGTTCCAACACGTGGTAATTTAGCAAATTGTTTAATAAGTTTTTCTATCTTAATATTCATTACTACTTTTTAACCTTAATGAAAAATGTAACTATCTATACCTTTTTCAGAAGCTACTTTTTGTGCAGAGTTTGCAGCAGAATCAGATAATCCGCTAACACGCACACGATATAAACCAGAAGATGTTTGTTCTATCTTCGGTGTAAGACCTGTAACAGATTGTACTTTTTGTAATTGAGCTTCTGCAGATGAACGTGTAGAAAATGCACCAAATTGAACTCCTGCATTACCAGAAGAATATACAGGTGCAGACTTTACAGTTTCTTGTGCTGGTTGTGCATATTTAGCAATAGGATTCGTCTTTGTTGGTGCTACATATACTTCTTGTTTTGTTGGTTCAGATTCAACAACAACTACTTGTGGTTCTTGTCCAGCAAGTTTAAAACCTTTATTTAACATTTGTGTAGCAACACTAGCACGAACATCTTTGTCTTTTGCTCCGAGAACAACAGCAACCAAATGCGTACCATTTTGTTTTGCAGTTGCAACTAACGAATATTTAGACTTATTTGTAAAACCTGTTTTCATACCATCACAACCAGGGAAAGATCCAAGTAATCTATTACCGTTGTAATATGTCTTGCCATTATATTCCCATGATTTTATACCAAAGTACTTCCAGTATTCAGGATAGTGTTTATATACAGCCATAGACATCAAAGCAATGTCTCTAGCAGTAGATAAATGATCGTCATTTGGTAAACCAGAAGAGTTTTCAAAATTGGTATGTTCTAAACCTATTTCATTTGCAACACGTGTCATCAAATCTGCAAAGTTACCTTCTTTACCACCTTTAAGATTTTCTGCTAAAACACGAGCCACATCATTAGCACTATGAACAGCAACTGCTTTAATAGCATCTTCTACACGTATCTTACTACCAGCTACTAGTCCCAACTTAACAGGTTGTGCGTTTGTTGCATATTGCGAAACAATTAAATAGTCATCTAAATGTAAACGATCATGCTTTAAAGCATCAAACGTTAAATACAAAGTCATGATCTTTGTTAAACTTGCAGGATAGTTTAATTCATTAGCATTTTCCTGGTACAAAACACGCCCTGTGTTAATATCAGCAACCAACACAGCCTTATAGTCAGCAGCATTAGCTCCAGTAAAAAACATCAACGCAGAAAAAACTGAAAATAAAAACTTCCTCATGCGACAAATGATAGTAAAAAACGCTGAGGAAGGTCAATAGTATTATTCT
>JAKSTE010000050.1 GCA_024402735.1 Alphaproteobacteria bacterium | reverse complement strand
CTCGTTATCCGAAATAACAAATTTGCGTTTGTTATCTGGTAAATATTCAAAAATAATTAGTTTTACCGTAAATAATATGAATGTTTTAGATTGTGGTGCTTTAATCAGTGCGCATAATGTTTGTTTACGAGTTGGTAATATGTGTGCCTCGTGGATTCATAATAGGTTAGGAATTGAAGGCAGTATACGATTGTCTGTTGGACCATGGAATACAAAACAAGAAGCAGAAACCGTTGTACAAATAATAAAAAATATTGTGAAGTGACAATGAGTACAATAAAAGACAACATTATAACCGAATTAAAAAAAATATATGATCCAGAAATACCCATTAATATATGGGATCTTGGTTTGATATATGATATAAAAATAAAACCAAAAGAAGTAGTTATAGATATGACTTTTACTAGTCCAACATGTCCGATGATGGATGAAATTTTAGAACAGGTAAAAAATAACGTACAAATGATTGTTAAAAATAAAACATTAAAAATGAATTTGGTTTGGGAACCTGTGTGGGATATGTCTCGTATGTCGCAAGAAGCAAAAATAGAATTAGATTTAGTAGAACAAGGTTGGTAAAAGTTGGTGTATTCAGAAATAAAACGTTGTTTGATGATGATTACAGATCCTGTTGAAAAACTGGAGTATGTTATGGAACTTGGAAATTTTTTATTACCTGTCCCAGATAAAGCAACGTGTACAGAAATTTTAGGGTGTACATCTTTTGTACAAATTTGTATAAAAAATGGTAAGTTTTATGGTACAGCAGATTCTGCTATGGTAAGAGGTATTTTGGCTATATTTTTATCCATGATAGAAAGTAAAACAATAATAGAAATAAAAAAAATAGATTTATTGGCAGAGTTTAATAGTCTTAAATTAAATTTTGGTTCTGGTAGATTAAACGGTATACAATCTATTGTTAGTTTTTTCAATAATTTATGATAGAATACAAATTATATAAAGGGTTTTTGTATGCGTGAAGATGAAAAAATGTTACATATAGGTGTTGTATCGTTGATAACGGTTTTTTTTGTATTAACACCTATATTAGGTGTTTGTTATAGAGTGCAAAATAGAAATTTAAATCATATAAATGCGGAAATAAAAACAACGAAGCAGAATATTGCTGCTTTAGAAACAGAGTTTACTAGATTAAGATCTTCTGAAGTTTTGAGAAATTTTGTGTTTAGTGTAGTTCCAAAAGCAGAGATGGTTACTTTTAATAAAACAATAAAAATTGAAGATATACCTGTTATAGAATAATATGTTTGAAATAGGTGAAGATATTTTACCACATGAATATAAAGGCACAGTATACAACCGTGATTCTGCTAGACGGTTAATCATTATAAAAAGATGTTTTATAGTGATTTTTTGTATTTTTATAATCCAAACATTAAATCTTGGTTTACAAAAAAATGACGTTAATAGAATTAACGCGATGATGGATAAAGAGATATCAAGGCGCGCAGATATTGTTGATAGAAATGGGGTTGTTTTAGCAAAAAGTATATCTACAGGTAATATAAAATTATTCCCTTTGAAAGTTAAACAAAAAGATGAAGATAGAGTAGCAGAAATAATCCATAAATTATCATCTGTTGATTATACTGTTTCAGATGCATTGAAATTAATCCATTCTAATAAAAAGGGTATATATATAAAATTTGATGCTGACAAAGATCAACTTAAATTAATAGATGAAGCAAACAGACAATATAATTGTTTTGAAATAGAGAGAAAGTCTGTAAGAAATTATCCACATAGAAATGTTTTTTCTCATATAATAGGTTTTACTGGTAAGGATGGTGGTTTGGAAGGAGTAGAATATATATATGATGCTTATTTGAAGGAAAATAAAGATGAATTAAGATTATCAATAGATTCAAGAATACAAAATATTTTTTATGAGCAATTAAACATAGCTATGAATAAATATAGGGCTAAGGGTGCTATGGGAATGCTTATGAATTCTAGAACGGGAGAAATGTTGGCAATGGTTCAATTGCCAGATTTCGATCCAAATAATATTACTATGTCCCCTATATCTAATCGTCGATTTAAATTATTAAGAGATAATTATGAAATGGGATCTATCTTTAAGATATTTAATACTGCTTTAGCGTATAAATATGGATTAGAAAACAAAGAATATTATGTAGATAAACCTCTGCAAATTTATGATAAAAAAGGACGTCCTGCTTTAAAACATCCTATAGATGATGTTTCTTCTTTTAAAAGAGATGTTGTACAAAAAATGGGTAAGAAAAAATTAAAACCGTATGACATAATGTTACATTCTTGTAATGTAGGAAGTGCACAAATAGCTTTAGATTTACCTGGTACAGCACAACAAGATTTTTTTAAAAAGATAAATTTAGATAAGGCGTTAAACCTTGAGTTTGGAAAAACAGAAAAAGCAATAACTTATAAGTTTTGGGGACCAACAGAACGTGCGACTGCTTCTTTTGGACACGGAATAGCTGTTACCCCTATGCATTTATTATTAGCTGTAAATGCAATGACTAATGGGGGAATATATATATATCCTACTTTGTTGAAAAGGAGTATAGGAGCTATTAGAGGAGAAAGGGTATTAGAGTCAGAAATTTCTGAACATTTACGTGATATTATGTATCATATAGCAGAAGAAACAACGGCTAGAAAAGCTAGGGTAAAAGGAATAGATGTTGGTGGAAAAACCGGTACGGCAGAAAAACGTTTGGCAGATGGAACTACAGATAAAACCAGAAATATGACAGTTTTTACAGGTGTTTTTCCTGTGTCTGCTCCTCAATATATTATTTTCGTGGCATTAGACGAACCTAATGCTACAGAAGAATCTTGGGGGTGGAAGACGGCTGCTTGGAACGCTGTACCAACAGCAGGTTATATATTAAATGGTATCATGCCATTGCTATTTGAATAATTTTAGATTATAATTTTCTCGATAATAAAAAAAAGAGTATAGAGTGCGAAATATAGTGGAAAAATCCATGCTTGGTAAAGCATGGTTGGTGTCTGATAGTAGTTGTTATGATAATTCAAAAAATATATCTGATTTAATCAATGATATTTTGAATTCTCGTGGCATTACAGATCCTACAGAAATAGACCATTTTTTACATCCTTCTATTAAAGAATATATGCCAGATCCTTTTGTGTTACAAGATATGGACAAGGCTACTTCTATAATAGTTAATGCTATTTATAATGAAGAAAAAATAGTTGTATATGGAGATTATGATGTAGATGGAATAACCTCTACGGCAATTTTAGTCAAATATCTAAAGAGTATAGGTTGTGATGTTGCTTGGCATGTTCCAACAAGGGAAGGTGAAGGTTATGGTTTAAACGTATCTGCTATACAACAAATATATGAAACAGGTGCTAAATTAATAATAACGGTTGATTGTGGTATAAGTGGAATAGAAGAAGTT
>JAKSTE010000005.1 GCA_024402735.1 Alphaproteobacteria bacterium | reverse complement strand
ATAACGGATAAGTTAGCTGTTTTATTGATGGGACAATATGATTCTACTAAAACTAAATTTACAGATTGGAAAGATATAAACACCAACCAAACTGGATCTGATGATGAAAATACAAGTTCTGGTTTAAATATATATGGATTAGGTTTACAATACCGTTTTGTTGATAATTCAGAGTGGATAGGTATGTTAGCTGGATATTTCCAACACCAAAAAGACACAACAAATACAATGTTTCTTGATTTAAAAGCCGGATATAAAGTTTCAAGAACTACTATATATGGTACATTACGTGGTATGTATACAAAATTATTACACGGAGATTCATACGGAGCATACGTGTCCAATAATAATGATTGGTTGATGTTGGCTTATAATACTGACAAACAAGATTTGACTATGTTTGAGGGTGGTTTGGGAGTATTTAGTGTACTTGGAGAAGATTAGACATTTAATTTAGAAGGAATATATGGCAGTTATGATTGGCACGAACAAATGTATTTAAAAGGTGGGTTTGGATGGCAGCCAGGAGAAATGTTTGCATTAAATCTATATGGTCAGGTTTCTTTGTATGATTCCGCAAAAGATAAAAAGTTAGGATACTATAGTTATTATAATAGTTTAGGTATTGATACTGATGATGATGGTAATGCAGATGTTGCTATACCAGCATATGAATACGGTGATTATAAGATAAAAAATTATAATGAATGGAAGGTTGGCTTACAAGGTATCCTATACTTCTAATACAATATTAAAAAAGAGATATAATTATGAAAAAATATTTGTTGTTTTTTAGTTGTGTTTTATTGGCTTTTTCTGCCAATGCAGAGAGTGTAATTGTAAGTGATACTTCTTTAAGTTCTGATAATGAAGAAAATGTTTCTGATTTACAAATAACTGGTCCAGAGAAAGTATTGAATTATTTATCTAATGATACATCAGATCCTTTATTCTTGTTATCAAAACATAATATTTTGAGTGATACTGCTGTGTCTTATATAGATGAAAAAGTTAGATTAGGAGAAACTATAGCCTATGGAATAACAAATAGTCTTTCTATTATGGCTAACTTGTTATATCAATTTGATTTTTCTCATGATAAACAAAATGGTTTTTCTAGTTTTGATATAGGTGGTGTCTATAGAATGAATCATGGTAGAGATTCTTCAAAAGTAATATCTGATGCTTTGTTTGGTTTAAAAGTTGGTGGAAGTGAACATGTTAGAAGTCCAGAGTATGCAGATTCTTCATATTACGCAGGATTACGTTTTGGACGTCAATGGTCTGGAATAAGTTTGTCTGGAACTATTAAATCTACATGGGTTTTTGATGAAAGTAGAGGATTGTCTTATATAGATTTTATACCAGAATCTTACTTTAGAATAAATAAAGATTGGCGTGTTGGGTTAGGATTGGATTTTCGTGTCTCAACAAATAAATATTTATTACCTAACCAGGATTGGGCTAATTTTAAGTTTGTTCGCCAATATGGTAATACTCAATATGTTGGAAGAGTAGATTATGAATTTGAAAAGAAAGAAGTGCAAATAGGTGCTAATATAAAGATTATGTTTTAATCTTTCTTTCTGAAGGAATTCCAATATTCTAATCTTTTCTTTATTTCTCTTTCAAAACCTCTTTCTATAGGTGTGTATAGTGTTGGTCGCTTCATTCCTTCTGGAAAACAGTTTTGACCACTACAACCGTTTTCTGTTTCGGGATCGTAGATGTATCCATCGCTATAACCTAACTCTTTCATACATTTAGTAGGTGCGTTTAAAATGTTTTTTGGTGGTACGGTGCTACCAGTTTGTTTTGCTAGAGTATAAGAAGCAGATAGTGCTTTGTACGCTGATATACTTTTGGGTGCGGTTGATAGATAAATTACCAATTCTGTTAAAGCTATATCTCCTTCTGGGGATCCCATTCTTTCATAAATTTGCCAGGCATTAAGAGCAATTTGCATTGCATTTGGATCTGCTAAACCGACATCTTCCATAGCAAAACGTGTTAATCTTCGTAAAATATATTTAGGATCTTGGCCTGAAGTCATCATTCTAGCAACCCAATATAATGCTGCATCTGTATCAGATGATCGTAATGATTTATGTACAGCTGATATCAAATTATAATGTTCATCACCATCCTTATCTGACATGGGGGCTCTTTGTTGAATAATATTATCTAAATCTGAAGGAGATAATTTTTTCTTTAAATTTATTGAAGATAAATATTCTATTGTATTAAGCAAGAATCTCGCATCTCCATCAGATAGTGTTGTTAAATGTTTTTTTGCTTCATCTGTAAGTTGTATTTTTTTGCCAATAAATTTTTCCGAACGATCTATTAATGACATAAGCTCTGTCTGAGATAAAGGTTTTAAAACGCCTATATGGCATCGTGATAGAAGAGCGTTATTTAAATTAAAACTTGGATTTTCTGTAGTTGCACCTATAAATGTAACAGTTCCATCTTCTAAATAAGGCAAAAGTGTATCTTGTTGTGTTTTATTAAATCTATGAATTTCATCTATAAACAGCAAAGTACCACGACCTATGTTGTTATTTGTTTTTGCTGTTTCCATAACTCTTTTAATATCTGCGGTACCAGAAAAAACAGCGGACATTGGTACAAAATCCATATCTATAGAATTTGCTAAAGCCCTAGCTATAGTTGTTTTACCACATCCAGGAGGACCCCATAATATTATGTTGGATAATTTATTGTTATCAATCATATGACGTATAAAACCGTTTTCGCCTATCAAATCTTTTTGACCTATTATTTCGTCTATATTTGATGGTCTCATTAAATCAGAAAGAGGTTTTGTCATAATTTTACTTTGTTTTTTTACTTTGTTTTTTGTGATATAATAATCTTATTAAATATTTATGACTTTAGCAAGCGGGTTTCAAGTGAATTTTATGTACTTAAACAAGATAAGAAAGCCTTGTTTGGTGTTGTATATAGGGGTGTGTTAATATGAATGTTTGTGTGAATTATGAAAATAAAAAATGGAAGAAGTATAAGATAGATTTTACTTCTATAGCTACTTTAGCTGCTGGTAGTAAGTATAAAAATTCAGAGGTATCTATAACATTAATTAACGATAAGAAAATTCATAAATTAAATAAACAATACAGAAATATTGATAGACCTACTAATGTTTTATCTTTTGAATTAGGTGATGATGTTTTGCTTGGTGATATTTTTATTTCTTTGGATACAGTAAAACGTGAAGCTAAAGAAGTTGGAATTTCTGTAGAAGAACATACTGCTCATATGGTTGTCCATGGTGTTTTGCATTTGTTGGGTTTTGATCATTTAACTGATGCCCAGGCAAAAATTATGGAGTCTAAAGAAATAAAAATTATGAAACTATTGGGGTATAAAAACCCGTATAAAGAAGAAATAAAAACGAACAGATGTACATTAAAAGAATGTAGTTGTAAATGTCCTGTGTTTATAAACAAAATAATAAACTTGTTAAATAAACCAATGTTTAGAAATATTATATTAGTTGTTTTAGGAATGTTGTGTTCTTTAGGTTTCGCACCATTTTATTTGTGGTGGTTGTTTGCCGTGTGTTTTGGTTTAGCATATTACCTTATTATCATTTTATCTAAACCAAATAAGTCTTTTATAAAGTATTTGCTTCAGGCACTTCCTTTTACTTCTGCTTATAGTATATCTATGTTCTGGTGGGTGCTTCATTCCATATACGTTGTTCCAGAATTAACTGCTCAATTTGCTGTGTGGACTATACCGGGAATATTAGGAATAGGTGTGGTTTGTGGTGTGTTTTTTGCTGTTCCTTTTGCTGTTACGAATTATTTTTTTAGGGAACATCGTTATCAACGAACAATGATATTTTCTTGTCTGTGTTCGATAGGATTGTGGTTAAGAGAATGGTTTTGTACTGGGTTTCCTTGGAACCCTGTTTCTAATATAACTATTAATTTTCCTGTAATTGCTAATTCTATGTCTTTTTGGGGTAGTTTAGGTTTGTCTTTTGTTGTTGTCGGGTGTATTGTTGGGTGTGTAGAAATATTTTATAAAAAAACTAATGTTGTTAACTTTATTTTGTTTGTTTGTTTACTTGTTATGGGATGTGTTTTTGGTGAACACAATATTCGAAAAACTGAAAATTTATTTCATGACGATTTTCCAATTATAAGAATTGTGCAACCGGCTAAATCTGCCGTATATAAGCTGGATGATGTAAATTCCATTAATAATAAAATAAAAACATTGTTAGATTTAGCTACAAAGGATTCTTCTTTAAAACCTGATATAATAGTTTATCCTGAAACAACATATCCTTATGTTGTTACTCAAGATAATTTTCCTCTAGCAAGAGTATTAAATACGAATGTTATTAGTGGTGGTAATTATTATTCTGATGGAAGATTATATAATACTATGATTGTAGCAGATAAATTTGGAAAAATAGATAATATATATAATAAATCACATTTAGTACCATTTGGTGAATACAGGCCTTTAGGAAATCTTATTCCTACTCCTGGACAGCTATCTGCTGGAAATGGACCAGAAACTATACATTTGAAAACCAATCATGGAGATTTTAGTTTTGCTCCAGCTATTTGTTATGAAATTATATTTTCTGATTCTTTAGTTCCTAATAATGTTACTCCTAATGCTATAATAAATATAACCAATGATACATGGTTTGGAACAACTCCAGGAACTTTTCAACATTTAGATATGGTAAGAAGATATGCAATAGAATCAGGATTACCAATAGTGCGAGCCAATTACTCTGGTATAAGCGCTTTTATAACGCCAGATGGTAGAATAACATCTTTGTTACCAATAGGGCAAGCAGGGAGCTTAGATGGTTTTGTGTATGGTGCACATGATACTATTTATAGAAGAATTGGAAGAGATATGTGGATGATTATAATTTTGATGTTTTCAATAATTGCTTCAATATCCATATACGTATTTCAGAAGAAAGATTAGTATCTGCTTTTCTTGTTGAATCTATATTATTAATAATAGATGCAACAGATACAAAGTTTTTTTTGGCTATTTGTTGCAATATATCTAAGAATTCTTTTTCTATGGAAATACTTGTCTGATGTCCCGATAAAGAAATTGATATTTTTTTCATATTTAAATTTTTCCTATAATTAAACAGTCTAATATAGCTTTATAAGGTTCGTCATATTTACGTAATACAGATAGTGTGAGATTATCTAGCATGTAACAAGTTCCTAAAGCGTCTGTAGCAAACCAAAACAAGTCGTTTCTACCAAATAATGTTTTGCCAAACATATTTTTATTACTAACGATATTTGCATTAATATCTGAAATAGCAGGCAAAGGATATTTTAATCCTCTGTTTATTTCTGTTGGCCCAAAAATACACGCTGATCCTAATGTTATACCAGAAGTTTGAGAATATAAATCTATTAAGAACTTCGGCAACATAGAAGCTCGTATTTGTTGTAGTACATTATTTGTAGATATAATGTCCACATCTGATGCCTTAGGAAATAATGAAGCATTTTTTGTTTGTAAAAAAGATATTAATTCAGATTGTGTCATATCTTATTCGTTGCCTCTACTTGTTGCTAACATTGCTGCTATTTGACTTAATCTATCAGATGTTGCGTTTCCACCATCACCACCACCTCCGACAGTAGTTGGTATGTAAATTTTTTTTGCGGGATTAGGTAGATATACTTTAGATGCATCGTTTTGATTAAGAATAAAAAGATCTAGGTTATGACTGTAAGGGAATGTATAACACATAAATAAGTTTTCTATGGATAAAGGTCCGCCCCATACTAATGGTATTCTAAAACGTATTGATAAATTTTCAGGAATGGATTGTCCTGTAACTAGATTAATGTACTCGTCTTGTGGTAAATTCATAAATACAATATCTTCAATGGAATCCATAAGAGATGTTAAAAAATTTTTTCTTAAAATGGTGTATTGTTTAAACCAGTCTTTATCTAATATGCATTTTGTGGGGGTGTATTCCATAACAGGCATATCTTCCATTCCCAATTCTGCTAATTTATCTAAAGCTGTTTCTTCATTTAATTGCATTTTATATGCCTTATTACATTGTGCTAATATACTGTAAAATAGTATCTATATATTCTGAGTAAGAATCAAAACTATCTTCTTCTTCAGGTTCTTGTGGAATATTGTTGTGGATTTCTGAAACAAACTCTTTAACATCATCTAAATTTCTTAATATAGTTATATCTGGGGTGTCTTCTATTTTGTTTTCAGAATCTAAAATGAAACCAAATACATTTATTTCTACATCTTCTAATGTTTCTAAAAATACATCTTTTAATGCTTTTATGGCGTTTTGGATTTTTTGTGGATCACAATTTATACCACCAATTATGATTTGTTCTCCTCGCCCGATAGCAAAAACGTCAGGTTTAAAACCTTTTATAAAAGTTGGTGTTTTTATTTGGTAATCAAAATCAGATAAGATATTTATTAAATCATTGTTTTGTGTTTGTACAGGTTTAGTATCTTGATTAAGTGTTTGGTGTATAGCAGATATGTTTTTTGGCAAATTTAATCGAGCTGGTTTATAAACAGTTGATGTTTGTGGTTGTTCATTCTTAGTGTTTTCTATCGTTTTTTCTTCTGGTTTATTTGGTCTAGTAGGAGTTGTTTTTCGTGGGTGTAAAACATGTCTAAATTTTGGTTTAAATATAGCATATAGTCCTAAAATAAACATAAATATAGCTATACCAATAGCTATATAGAAATTAATATTTACAGGTATATGAGAAGCCTGCATTTTTGCTAACTCTGCCCAATGTTTTTCAGAAAACAAATTAAATTGAAATTGAGTATTAAGCCAAAAAGATAGTCCTAATATAATAGATAGGCTAAGTAGAATAGAATTTAAAATATATTCGCAATGTTTTTTCATTTTGTTTTCATTGTATCATATTTTATGGTAAACTGTAAGCAAATGATTGAAACTGAAAATATTTTTTTAGATGCAAATGATAAATTGGCATTATGGATACAATCTCGTCCAGATACCATTTCATTAGCTTCTGTTGCTAATAATGTTATTAATCAGAATATTTCTTTAATATCTACTACTCCGGCAGCAGCTCAATATTTATGGACTTGTTTAGAAAAAGAAAAGACAACGATTTTGGCTAGATTTTATTTTGAACAACATGAAGATATTGATCAAAGTATTTCCATATTATCTAAGGATATAGTTAATGTATGTAAACATGGTGCGTCAGGAGTACAATTATTTATAAGTATTAAAGATTTTTGGTTCGTTGTTAAAAATTTTACTATACTTTTTAATGACTTGTTTTTTGAACATGAATTAGGAATAGGGTTAGATATATTAGAAATACCGAATAATAAATGGAATGATGTATTTTGCAAATTAAGAGATTTACATGTAAAGTCTTTAACTCTTACCTTAAAAGAAGATACCGGTAATAAGTCTGATTTTGTAGGTAGAATTTATGGTATGTTACACAATTGGGATTTTGATGGAAACTTGTATTTTGAATTATTGAATAATTATGAACGTGTAGATGAGGTAATACGTTTAGTAGAATGTGAAAAACCAGACTTACTTGGTAAAATTAAGTTTTTTATACGGTATTAATTTTTTGATAATATCATATATTTTGGGGTAGATGTACAAGCTTTGTTTTTTAATTGATATCTTGTATGAATTGTTTCTAAATCAGTAGATTTTATTTTAAGATTAGTTGTTTTTACTTGTTCTTGAATCCATTCATAGTATTCCCAATGATCCGTTCCAATAATAATATTTCCATTTGTATCCAAATGGTTTGATAAAAGATTTAAAAAATCACTGTTTAATAAACGTCGTTTTTCATGTCGAGCCTTAGGCCATGGATCCGGGTGTAAAATCCATATTTGAGCAAATTTTGTGTTTTCACAATTCTTATCATGTAATAGTAAACGCACATCATCCGGATAAATTTTAATATTAGAAAAATCTTTTTTTATAGAATTATCAGTTTCTGAAGTAATGGCAGATAACAGCGATGCTACACCGTTTATAAAAGGTTCTGCTCCAATTATTATGTTGTCTGGGTTGTTTAAAGATAGTTCTAATAAATGTTCTCCATTGCCAAAACCAATTTCAAGAATCGTTGGTTTTTGTGACTTTTTTGTGAAAATAGGGGCTAATGTAGGTAATATAAAATCTACTAAATATTTTTTTCGTTTTGATAGTTTTTTCCCGTGTCTACGTCCAAATGAGCGTAATTCGTTTTGTTCTAAATGTATTAATTCTTGTTTTTCCATATTTTTAGTATAAAATTTATAAATCAAAAAACAAGGATATAAATATGCGTAATGGATTAAGTAGAGATTTAATTGTTCGAGTTTTGGGAGAAGCGCCAAAATATACCTTAGATGAATTAGAGATAATGTTCCCGTTGAGAAATTTATCAGAAGATGCCTTGGTAACACGTGTTGCTCCAAGCCCTACTGGGTTTATGCATTTAGGAACTCTTTATCAAATGATGATCGCAAAAAAATTGGCACAGCAAAGTAATGGTGTCTTTATGTTACGTATAGAAGATACAGATACAAAACGAGAAGTTGCCGGTGCGGTAGAAGTTATTTTAAAATGTGCAAAATCTTTTAATTTAATTCCTGATGAAGGTCCTGAGTATGGTGGAAAATATGGACCGTATTATCAATCACAACGTAAAGATGTATACCATAGTGTAGCTGCATTTTTATTGGAAAAGGGGTTGGCTTATCCATGTTTTTTGACAGCTGAAGAAATGGATACTATTAGAGAAAAACAAAAAACTGCTGGTTGGGCAACAGGAATTTATGGTGAATGGGCGCGAGATAGAGAGTTAACAGAAGAAGAAATAATTTCTCATCTTGATAATGGTGAAGTGCCTAGTATACGGTTATATTCAATGGGAAATAAGAACAATAAAATTTATTATAATGATAAAGTTCGTGGTCGTTTAATATTCCCAGAAAACGAGGAAGATATAGTTTTAATTAAATCTAATGATAGATTGCCAACATATCATTTTGCGCATCTTTGTGATGATCATTTTATGAGAACGACATTAGTTCAACGTGGTGAAGAATGGTTGTCTTCATTAAATTTGCATTTACAATTGTTTAGAATGATGGGATGGAAAAACCCAGAATATATTCATGTTGCAACTATAAATAAGTTGGATGAACAGACGCATAATTCAAGAAAATTATCTAAAAGAACAGATCCTGAAGCAAATACTATGCAATATTTAATAAATGGTTTTCCTCAGGAAGCGGTATTAAATTATTTGTATAATATCGTTGCAGCAGGATATGAAGAAGAAAAAGCTAAAAAGTCGGAAACAAATATATGGAATTATCCTTTGCGTATAAAAAAGATTCCGACCAGTAGCGCTTTATTTAGTACAGAAAAACTTGAGTGGTGGGCAAAAGAATATATCGCTACATTATCAGTAGATGTATTGGTCAAATCTGTTGTTGATTGGGCAGAAGAATATGGTAATGAAAATAATAAGAAACAGATTGCTAATATAGATTATTTAACATCAGTGTTGTCCATTGAAAGAGATAACCCAAAACGTATACGTAAAGATTTTATTACATGGAAACAGACATTAGAGGAAGTAGCTTATTTTTGGGATGATTTGTTTGTAGCAAATAAAGAATATTCTTATAATAAAGATGCTTTAAATCTTTTCTTAAACACATGGGATTTTAATGATGATAAAGACACATGGTGGGCTAAAATTGTAAAAATATCCGAAAGTTTATGTGTAAAACCTGGTGAGGTTGCTATGAATTTAAGGGTAGCTATGAGTGGTAGAACAAATACACCAGATTTATATTCTATAATGCATGTATTTGGAACGGATAGGGTTATAGAAAGAATAAAATTAGTATTATAAAAAAACACGCTTTTAGGCGTGTTTTTTTAATCAAACGGATTTTCTGATTTTTTATATTCTATAGTTACTGGAATATGTTCCCATTTCATAGCTGTTGCAAGACCACGACGTAGATATCTTGTATATGATTCTGGAATGTCAGAAGCTCCACCAACATTAATAGTAATTTTTATAGGATGGCGTCCTGTTTGTCTAGCAAACTTTATTTTCATAGGACGTTTAAGACGAGACATAGGTGGTTGCTTTTCTGATACCAATTTTTCTATTATACGGTTAATTAAACTTGTTGGCGCTTCTGTATTTGATATTTCCCATTGCTCATATAAACGTTTAAAGAGGTTTTGAATACCTGTTCCATTCTTTGCAGAAATAGCCAGTATTAGAGGTTTTATTATTTGATGAAAAGAATTGCTAAACTGATGTTTTAATTTTAATAATTTTTCATCACGTTCTTCTTGGTTTACAAGATCCCATTTATTTAAGGCGATACATAATATTTTGCCACTATCGTACACTTTTGATGCTATGGATAAAGATTGTTTTTCTATGTCTTTAGTGCCATCAACAATCAATATTATAATATTGGCTTTTTCTATAGCATCTAGCGATTTTAAAGCAGCTAGAGTTTCAATATCATCTGTTACATTAGATTTTTTTCTCAATCCTGCTGTGTCCATTAAAATAATATCTCGCCCATAAAAATGTGTCGGTATTTTTACTGTATCACGAGTTATTCCTGGGGCGTCCATAACAATCTGACGTTGCTCTCCAATTATATGATTTACGAAAGTAGATTTTCCTACGTTTGGTTGTCCTAAAACAGCGATTTTTAATTTTTGTGTATTTTGTTCGTCGTATGTTTCGTTTACAGACAACTTGTCTAAAGTTTCGTAAATAATATCTAATCCACGTTTGTGTTCTGCGGATATTAAAATTGGTTCACCAAAACCTAGTTTATAAAATTCATTAATATCAGATAATCTTTTTAGTGATTCTGTTTTATTAACTAATAAAATGGCAGGAGCTTTTGTTTTTTTATGAACAAGTTTTGCCCATTCTAAATCCATTTGTGATAATCCAACTTTACCGTCAACTACAAACAAGATGACGTCTGCTTTTTCTATAGCATTTATAGCCATATCGGTTGAGTTGCGAGCTATACCATTTTTATCTGTTTCTAATCCAGCTGTATCAAAAACGGTCCATGGTCTATTAGGAATATTACATGATATAGTGTCTCTTGTAACTCCTGGTCTGTCATGTACCAAAGCATCTCTTGTGTTGGTTAATGCGTTAAATAAAGTCGATTTTCCGGTGTTAGGACGTCCAACTATAACTACTTTTTTCATTTTTTTTCCATTGATTTTTTATAATTATAAAGCAAAAATATAAATAATCAAACAAGAGGTGCTTTTATGACAACAACAAGAAAAAATGGTTTAAATCGTTTTATGACAATGATTTTTAGACCAAAAGATTTCTTTTCAAAAATAGTTGCCGATGGAAATATGGAGGAATCTATTTTTCGTGCTTTGTTATGGGGGTGTGTAGGTGGAATTTTTGTTTTGGTGATGTCTATTTTGAGTGGAAAAGCATTTACATTTGGTTTGTTATTTAAGTCGATAATAATAGCACCAGTATTAGCTGTGGTTTTATTGTTTGTTTTAAGTGGACTTTTGATGTTGTTTTCGGAAATTGCTGGTGGTGAAAGGGATTGGGAAATAACAGTAAAAGGTTTAGCATCTGTATTTTTTGTGTATCCGCTAACTCTTATATTAAATGCCTTAGCATTTAATTGTGTTTCTATTTGGGTTGTTAGTATTTTAACTGATGCATATATGCTTTTTTTACTTTACAACATAGTGGTATATTGTTTGCATGGTAAGAAGATAAGCGTTCTTTTTGTTTTGCTGGTAATATCTTTGTTTTTAGCGTGTTTGTATACAACAGACTATAGAACTTTTTGGTTTTTTATAAAAAATACATCAGCAACAGTTACTTGTTTGTTTTAAAATTCGATTTTTAATCCAGCTGATATAAAAGGTGATGTGTCTGCGATGCCACCAGACACAAACATACTTAAACTGTTTGTATATTTATATCGATATGATGCAAGTATAGTGTTTGTTAAATCTTGTTTGTCATAGTTATTATGTTTCCATATACCTGTGTTAGAAAATAAATATGAAACAGAAAAACTAGAACTTAGTACATCATAACTTATACCTGTTCCAGCTATAAACCCGTCTGTTGGTTGAGTGATTGGATTTTTATCATATATTACACGAGAAGATATTCCAAAAATCCAACTGTTGTATTGTAAATTTACACCTAAAGCTAATTGGCTTCTCCAATCAGATGTCACAGGGTTGGTGAAAGAATTTTCTACGTAATTTTCTGGTTTGTCTATAAGAGATATTCCAAAAGAGTAAGCTGTTTTAAGTTTACCAGAAGACTGTTTGTATTTGTAGGCAAAATCTATACCATATTTATAGTTGTCTGTGATTCCGGATACAGACAACCCATATTGTCCGTAAGCTGTATTGGTTGTAGCTAAATTTATACGTAATGCTTCGTGGCCTGTTGTTGCGGTAGTGTCTGCAATAAATGTTTTATCTGTATGGAGTTTTTTATATATAATCGATCGTTCATTTATTCTTAAATATCCTACGTCTGGTAATCCAAGCCCCATTTTTCTAATAACAGAATAGGTTAAACCTAATTCTGCTCGTCCCATTTTTTTGTTTTCGTATAACATAAAAGCATCATGAATATATTCATCTTCTTCTACACAATCTGCATCTAATGAATAAACTAACCCAAGTTTGTGATTTGAATTTATTTTATAAAATGCTTGTCCCTTTACATCCCAATCATTAATAAATAAAGGTTTATCTTTTTTTGATTCGAGAATACCGGCCATCCCCTCTAAATCTAATTTAAAATTAAATTTATTAAGATTGTATTCTAAAGCGTGTGTTTCAAAAAAAATACACATAGATAGTATTAAAAAAAGTAATGATTTTAATTTCATTTTTTATCTGTTTTTATTAAATGCGAAGAAGATTCTTCCAATATTGACTTTTGTAATTTATCGAAAGCTCTTTCTTCTATTTGTCTTACCCTTTCTCTAGATATACCGTATTTTTTGGATAAAATTTCTAATGTTGCAGCTGGATCTTGTAATTTTCTAGCTTGTAAAATCTCTTTGTCTCTTTGGGGTAGTAAGTCTAAATGTTTTTTTAAAAGTTTATAACCATTCTTTTTAAATTCTAACTGTTCAATACTATTTTCTATATCTATATTTGGGTCTGCTAAATTTGATAGAATATCTTTTGAATCAGAATCAGTTCCCATAGGACTGTTTAAAGAAATATCTCTTGCTGACATTCTAGTCGACATTCTAGATACATCTGATTCTGAAACAGATAAATAATTTGCTATTTGTTTAGTTTGAGTTACCGATAAGTTATTGTCCATAATACCAAGAGCTTTTTTTGCACGCGATAAATTAAAGAAAATTCTCTTTTGATTTGCAGAAGTGCCCAATTTTACAATAGACCAATTATTTAATATGGTTTCATAAATTTCAGCTTTAATCCAAAACATGGCATATGTTGAGAATCTAAAACCTCGTTCAGGATCAAACTTTTGTAAGGCCTGCATTAACCCCATATTTCCACTAGCTATTAATTCTGATATCGGTAATCCGTAATTTTTAAAATCGTATGCTACAGATACAACTAAGCGTAAATGAGAGGCAACTAATTTTTCTGCTGCTACATGATCATGTTTTTTTACCCATTCGGAAGCGAATTGATATTCTTGCTCGGCTGTTAAAATAGGAAAACGTTGAATTTCTTGTATGTATTTAGATAAAGCAAAATCGTCACCATTATTATAAATGGGGATTATTTCATGTGTTTGTGCACTAGGTAAATTTGTTTTGATTTGCTTTTTCATAACTTTTATAGTATAGCAATAAAATATAATTTATCAAGATAGGAGAATTTTTTCATGAGCTCTATTTTAGAAAGAAAGAAGAAGATTGTAAAACCAATAGCTAAGACACGAGAGGAATATGCAGAAGATGCTTTGTATCGTGAGGTTTGGGAAGATGTAAATAACGAGAAAACGCAACAATTTATAAAAAAATATTGGCGTTATATAGTATATGTTGCTTTAGGTATAATGGTTATAGTTTGTGGGATAAATTTGGGTATTCGTATGCATGTTTCTTCTAAAATAGCTACAGCTCAGATGTATGAAGCAGCTGTAGAAAATTTTGATGCAAAAGCTTTAGCTAATTTATCTGATAATTCTAAAGGGGCGACAGCAGATTTGGCATTGTTTCAATCATATTTGCTTGATAAAGATGTTACTAAATTGGATAAATTGGCCCAAAACGCTTCCACTCGTGACTTTAAAGATTTGGCGAAGATCCATTTAGTAGCTATTCGTGGTGATGAAATGAGTGTAGAAGAAGTTGAAAAATATTTGGCTAGTATGAATACAAAAAGTTCACCGTTTTTTTATATGGCTAAGTTATTTGTAGCAGAAAAGTATTTGGCTGTTTCTAATAAAGAAAAAGCGGATCTTATCTTAAATGAAATAATTAATGATCCAGATGCACCTGCAAATATATCATCAACAGCTCAAATGTTAAAATAAGGAACGATTTTGAAAAAATTATTTTTAGTTATTTTAGGACTTGTTGTGTTAGTTGGTTGTGCTGAGCATGATCCTATATTAGACGGTAAAAGGCATGCCGTTTTTGAGACAGAAAAATTAATAGTTTTAAATAAAAAAACACCTGTTTCTGATAAAACAACTGTTGTTAAAAACACAAAAAGATGTCCTTATACTCAAGATAAAACAAATACAATTTGGAGCGGAAAGACAAAAATATTTACAGGTTTTTCTTCTAAACATTTTGTAGAAAGTAATCAATCTCCTATATGTACTGGTAGTTATCTTTATACAGGTCTTACCACAGGAGAGGTTATAAAAGTTAATGTTTATACTCAACGTGTTGAGTGGATGACAGATCTTTTTAAATTAAATTCTGTAACAGGCGGAACCGGAATAGTTGATATTGTAGCACATGTTGTAAAGGATTCTGATTCTGTTTATGCTGGTGGTTTAGGAGATATGTTTTGTAAGTTGCGTTCATCAGATGGAGATAAAATCTGGTGTGTAGCTATATCTGTTCCTGTTGACTTTGTTGTGACCTCTGATGCTATTTTTGTGGTTGGTGCAGATAATGTTTTGTATGCATTAAATAAAAATAATGGTATGGCTTATTGGAAAACAGAAGTAAAAAATCAGGTTCAACCTGTGTACAAAGATCAAATATTAATTATAGGTACTGAAAAAATAAACGCTGTTGATGGTACGATTATAAACATACAATAATATAAATTTTGCCTTAACTATAATTTAATTGAAAATCACTAAATATAATTTATAATGGCATGGATGTGTGCGGGGGAAGAATTATTCTTTTTTATATTTGTAAATAGAATATAAAAATGAATGATTTGTCTCCGCAAGAATAATAACAATAAAAATAATGGAGAAAAAATATGTTTGGTTTATTTAAAAAAGAAGAAAAGCATGTTCTGAATAATCCTGTAACTGTTGAATTTAAATATGGTGACGAAACAGTTATATTGGAAACAGGTCGTTTTGCAAAACAAGCCACAGGTGCTGTTATGGCTACTATGGGTGGTACAATGGTTTTAGCAACGGTTTGTGCAGAAAAAACAGCAGTAGAAGGTCAAGATTTCTTTCCTTTAACAGTTGATTATCAAGAAAAATATGCTTCTGCAGGTCGTGTTCCTGGGTCTAGAGATAGACGTGAAGGTAAATCTTCAGTGTCTGAAACTTTAATAGCTCGTTTAATTGATCGTCCTATTCGTCCTTTGTTCCCAGAAACTTTTAAAAATAAAGTTCAAATAATTGCCCAAGTATTTTCTTATGATAAAAAGAATCAACCAGATATATTATCTATGATAGCTTCTTCTGCTGCATTGGCTTTATCTGGTGTTCCTTTTGCTGGTCCTATTGGCGCTGCTAGAGTAGGTTATAAAGATGGGAAATATTTATTAAATCCTTCAAAAGCTGAATTAGATGATTCTGAAATGGATTTAGTTGTTGCTGCAACTAAAGATGGTGTTTTAATGGTTGAATCTGAAATAGGTGAATTAGATGAAAAAACAACTTTGGGTGCTGTAAAATTTGGGTTTGATGCTCAACAAGTTGTTATTAAGGCAATAAATGAATTAACTGAGAAGGCTGGTAAGGAACGTTGGGATATTCCAGAGAATACAGAAGAATATATATCTATGGAAAAGGATTTCGAACAATTTGCATCTGAAGTAGAAAGTGCTTTGGCAATAAAGGAAAAATTGGTTCGCTTAGATACTTTATCTGATATACATAGTAAAGCAAAAATGCGTATTGCTGAATTGTTCCCAGAAACAACAACTGCTGTTTCTACGTTAGAATCTTGGGCAGATGAAATTATAGAAAATTTAACTGCTCGTATCATGCGCGGAAATATTCTTGCTGGAAAGCCTCGTATAGATGGTCGTGATACAAAAACAGTTCGTCCTATAGAAATAGAGTTAGGTGTTTTACCACGTGCTCATGGCTCTGCTTTGTTTACTCGTGGAGAAACACAGGCTTTAGTTTCTTTGACTTTAGGTGGTGGTAAAGACGCTTTGCCTATGGAATCATTAGACGGTGATTCTGAACGTGATTTTATCTTGCACTATAACTTTCCAGGATATGCTGTTGGCGAGGTAAAAGGTTTGAAATCTCCTGGTCGTCGTGAATTAGGACATGGTAATTTAGCATGGCGTGCTGTTCATCCTATGGTGCCAAGTCGTGAAGAATTTGATTATGTTATTCGTGTGTGTTCTGACATTTTAGAGTCTAACGGTTCTTCATCTATGGCTACCACTTGTGGTGCAACATTGGCTATGATGGATGGTGGGGTTCCTATGAAACGTCCAGTTGCTGGTATCGCTATGGGATTAATAAAAGAAGGCGACGATTATGCAATTTTAACAGATATCTTGGGCGATGAAGATCATTTGGGGGATATGGATTTCAAAGTTACAGGAACAGATCGTGGTATTACAGCTTTACAGATGGATATTAAAATTACATCTATAACTTTTGAAATTATGGAACATGCTTTGGCTCAGGCAAAAGATGGCCGTATGCATATTCTAGGAAAAATAGAAAAAGCTATAAAGGCTCCACGTAAAAAACTTTCTGAATTTGCTCCACAGACATACACAATGAAAATAAATCCGGACAAAGTTCGTGATGTTATTGGAAAGGGTGGTTCTGTTATTCAATCTTTAACACGTGATACAAATACACAAATAGAGTTAGATGATGATGGTAATATTAAAATTATGGCTTCATCTAAAGATGATGCAGATAATGCGATATCTCGTATAAAAGATATTGTAGCTGAACCAGAGGTTGGTGAAATATACAAAGGTACTGTATCTGGAATGAAAGATTTCGGACTGTTTGTTAAGATATTAAATGGTTTTGAATCTATGGTTCATATATCTGAAATTACAGGTGAACGTATTGAAAAAATAGAAAATACTAAAATAAAAGTAGGGGATACTGTTTATGTGAAATACCTTGGTGCAGATAAACGTGGTAAAACACGTATGTCTATGGTCGGTATAGATCAAAAAACAGGTAAAGAAAAATAATAGGTTAAAAAAAAATATGCCAACAACAAAAACGGTTGTTCGTAATAATGCTGAGTGGGCACAATATCTAAACTGCCCACCCAGCAAGATTGCTTTGTATCGTAAATGGGTAGATGACAGATATTCTGCTGTTATAGAGAAAGACAATATTTCGAAAAAATATAGATTTGCTTTATATAAATATGAAACTATACCGGATGGTTCTAAGCGGCCAATAGGCTTAATAACATCTGTTACAGAGTATGATACAAAAAAGCAAGCTTTGGACTTTGCAAATTCTGTTATCCCAACTTTGTGTTTATCGGAAGTTATTGCAGAAATGAATAAAGTTCCTGTTAAATGTATTCAGATGTTAAGGTGCCGTTAATATGGATATAGAATCTTTGATGGCCCAAGCCCAAAATTTACAAACAAAAATATCTTTGGCACAAGATTCTTTGGCGAATATGCAAGTCAAAGGAATTGACGGTGATGGAATGGTTGTTGTTACTATGACCGGTAAATACGATGTTTTGTCTGTTGTTATTCAGCCTGAAGCAATGAAAAAAAACGCAACCGATTTATCCGCATTTGTAATGGCAGCATACACTGATGCTAAGGGCAAAGCAGACATATTGATTGAAAAAACTATGTCCGCTGTCACAGGTTCTTTGGGTGGC
>JAKSTE010000049.1 GCA_024402735.1 Alphaproteobacteria bacterium | reverse complement strand
TGGATATTAAACGCGGTATCGATATAGCTGTATCTGCAGTTGTTGAAGATATTGAAAAACACGCAAGACCAGTAAAAGATTCTGCTGAAATTGCACAAGTAGCAACAATATCTGCAAACAATGATTCTGAAATCGGAACAAAAATTGCAGACGCTATGGAAAAAGTTGGTAAAGAAGGCGTTATTACTGTACAAGAAGCTAAAGGCTTAGATACAGAAATAGATGTAGTTGAAGGTATGCAATTCGACCAAGGATTTATGTCTCCTTACTTCGTAACAAATAGCGAAAAAATGTTGGCAGAATTAGATAACGCTAAAATCTTGGTATCAGAAAAGAAAATCTCTGGTTTACAAGCATTACTACCTATTTTGGAACCAATCGCTCAATCTGGTAATCCTTTGTTGATCATATCTGAAGATGTTGAATCTGAAGCTCTAGCAACATTGGTATTAAACCGCTTACGTGGTGGATTAAAAGTATGTGCTGTAAAAGCTCCTGGATTTGGTGATCGTCGTAAAGAAATGTTAAAAGATATCGCAATAGTTACAGGTGCAACTATCATATCTGACGATATGGGTATGACTTTCGATAATATCACTCCAGCTGTTTTAGGTTCCGCAAAACGCGTTGTCGTTTCTAAAGATAAAACTTTATTGGTAAACGGCGAAGGCGATAAAGAAGCTATTAAAAACCGTGCTGATGAAATCCGCCAAGCATTAACAACTACTACTAGCGATTACGATAAAGAAAAACTATCTGAACGCTTAGCAAAATTAGTTGGTGGTGTTGCTGTAATACACGTTGGTGGTATGACAGAAGTAGAAGTTAAAGAAAAGAAAGACCGCGTAGACGATGCCTTGGCTGCAACACGTGCTGCAGTTGAAGAAGGTATTGTAGCTGGTGGCGGTATAGCTTTAATACGTGCAGTAAACGCTTTGAAAAACGTTAAAGGTTCTAACTCTGATCAAGACGTTGGTATCGACATCGTACGTAAAGCATTGGTTGCTCCTTGTACACAGATTGCAGAAAACGCAGGTGTATCTGGAGAAATCGTAGTTGGTAAAGTTATGGACAATGCTGACTATAACTTCGGTTACAATGCACAATCTGATGAATACGTCGATATGATGGCATCTGGAATTATCGATCCAGCTAAAGTTGTAAAAACAGCAATACAAGCAGCTGCATCAACAGCAGGTGTATTACTAACAACTGGCGCTGTAATGAGTGAAATACCAGAAGAAAAACCAGCTCCTCAAATGGGTGGTGGAATGCCAGGAATGATGTAAAACATCAAACTGAACTAAATTAAAAAACCAGAATTTAAATTCTGGTTTTTTTTATCTTTCTAAACCTAATAAATCTAAAGCTAAAATTAATTTTCGATCAATTAATGTTCTCATTGCAGAAGATTTATAGGAACAATGATCAAGTGTAACAGATTTATTATCACGTACAACAACACCATCTATCTTCTCTTCTGAATTAACATGAACAAGCATAGGAAAGTTTTGTTTGTCTTTAACTTTGTCTGTAATATCATATGCAGTCTTGTTATCAAGAATTTCATGCCAACCAAAAGCAGGAACAGTTTCATTTGAAGGAAAAGTTAATCCTTTGTAGAAATTGTATCTACGACCAGAACATTCATATCCTTGTTGAATATAAAAACCTTCTGCTTCTGGTAAAGATTTTAAACTCACAAAACCTACATATAAACTAGCTGATTTTTCAGCAGATCTTAATAGTTTTTCCCCTATTCCATTACCTTGATAATCAGGGGTAACATATAAACTACTAACATATGCGAAATCCTTCGGAGCAACTATATGACCTTTTATAAAACCAACCATTTTGTTATTAAAATTGTAAGCC
Organism: Alphaproteobacteria bacterium; assembly: GCA_024402735.1. Lineage (GTDB taxonomy): Bacteria > Pseudomonadota > Alphaproteobacteria > Rs-D84 > Rs-D84 > Enterousia. The sequence goes on along the minus strand of JAKSTE010000049.1, from coordinate 1,626 downwards.
CCAAACGCAAATGGTAAAGCATTATTGTTGTATTCATATTCATACAACTGAATCATTGTTTCTAAATGTCTAATAGGAGACCCAACACGCTTTCCTTGCACCGAAGCGAACTCAACATCAGCGAAATCTCTCCATATATAAGATTCCGGACTTTGATTAAAAATTGGTTTTATCGTAATCATTTGACAAAAATAATACACTAATATTGTTTTTTGTCAACAATATTCGTAGAAGTTTAATAAAAAACAAGGACCTTTACAGATCCTTGCTTTTATTGTGTTCATTAAACAACTAAATTAGAATGCGTAATGAGCTCTGATCATTCCACCTATTCCTTGACGTTTGCCAGTGAAAGCTTGGAATGTTCCATCGATATCCCATTTAGAAGCTTGATCTCTATTTGTTGCAACACCAACTTCAAATACGCCTGTTGCGCCTTTAGCTGTAGGAGCATCAATAGAATAATCGGCAACAGAAGCACGAGCCGTTGCATCATATTCTTGTTCCCAAGCTGCACCAATGTAAGGTCTCAAAGCATCTACTACTCTCAAATCAAAACGTGCACCAAAACGTGTTCTATGAGAATTTACGTTTTCAAATTTGATAGTTCTACCATCTATTTCTGTATCTTTACCTGTTTGATGGTTGTAGAAATATTTACCATAGATATCAAAACCAACTGTCTTAGCTATAACGTTTTCATAACCTAAGCCAACATGTGTTCCAACATAAACACCATGATTTTTATATCCTGCTTCTCCATAATTTTCAAGATCCCAGAAGTTATGCATATAACCACCGTGTACAGAACCTTCAGCATATAAACCTTTTATGCAAGGATAATCATAACGAGCTAACATACCAATACCATAATTAGTTGTGTTTCCAACACCTGTTAGATTATGCATTTCCATAATATCATTATGTGTTTTATAGTGACCATAACCACCTTCAAGATATACACCTAACATAACATCTCTTCCAAAGTTCTTAGCTAAACCAACCATCATAGCTGAGCCCAATGTGTTGATATAAGAACTTGTATTGTATCTTGAAGAAGATACAGATGCTGAACCAAAAGACATCCAATTACCATGTGCAAATTCTGATACAGCTATAGCTGCTTTAAGACCAGATGTAGCAATCAAATCTGCTGTTTGATTAATTACGTTAATACTTGACAACTGACCTTCAGCAAGTATTTTCTCGCCATTATCAGCAGCCAATGCAGCATTCATACTTATTAAGGAAGCACACAAAGCTCCACATAAAAGAGATGTTTTTTTCATTATTTTTCCCCTTGTTTATTCTTAAACTGATTGTAGTCTAACACTTTTATAAAAATAATAAAAGCAAAAAATCCGATTAACAATAACTATCTCTCACTATAGGAACACGCGTGTGTTCGTGGTGTTTTTAACAGAGATAAAACTTATTTGTATCACTGCACACAGTGATATGCAGTGATACAACCTTAACTTTCTTTCTCTGCATATTCTCTGCTCTCTTTCTCTGCAGATTCATTGCGCTCTTTCTCTATCGACTCTCTGTTTGCTTTCTCTACAGCCTCTTCTTCTGCCTCCCATTCTTTCTCTTCTTTCAAAGCATTTTCTATTAATCGTTTAT
>JAKSTE010000048.1 GCA_024402735.1 Alphaproteobacteria bacterium | reverse complement strand
TGGCTTTATACCTAGTTTTTTTTTAATCTTTTTTCAACACAACTTCTGGTGTGGATAAATTACATATACCAATAATAAAATCAACTAGTGCCCAAACAGCAGCTATGATTCCAGGGACAAATATTAACCAGCCTATTGTTCCCATTAATAACATTGCGACTGCAGATCCGGTTTTACCAACATAAAATCTATGTGCACCAAAAATGCCCAAGAACCATGCTAAAAGCAAATATACAATCATAGATTTTCCATTTACTATTTTATTAACTTTTTTAGACAATGTTTCTTCTGATGTACAACCACATTTTGGACAACTTTTAGCTTTATCTGAATGTCTATATCCACATTCACGGCAATAAATCATAGTCATTACAATATTCTCCTTCGTTAACTAACACATATAATTAAACATTATCACATATTACAAATCAACTCTTATTTATTTTTATGATATAATTACAACCAAATGGTAAACAGTAATATTTTACATCTTGTACTGAAGCATAAATGGTTTGATAAAATCAATTCTGGTTCAAAAACGTCAGAATATCGCCAATGTTCTGACTATTGGAACAAAAGATTAAAACAACACAAATACGATACTGTTACCTTTCATAAAGGTTATACAAACACAACCATCTCGTATAAAATTAAATCCATTAGCATCACAACCAAACCAAATGATTTAAAGTTAGATAAATGTTGGGAAATAGAACTTGGTGACAAGACATCTTACAAATAAAAAACTGGCTATAAAGCCAGTTTTTATTTGTTTTTAAACACTACAAAGATCTCTCTTTTGTTTGAGCATTTAATTTACCACACAAAACCAAATACGTATATTTACGATACTGTTCGTCATGTGGTATAACAGGTGCTGTTTCATTTAAAAAATCCTGCTGTTCTTTACTTAATTTCTCAATATCAGAATTTTTGATTCTCAATACTGTTTGTTGAAAATTTCTAGAAAAATGCGTTTGTAGAGAAATACCATATAAACTATATACTTTTAGTGCTAATAAATTATTTATAGTATATATATATCTATAGTATTCGCCATCACTTGATTTAACACATTCAGCATTAACTATCTTATATCTTAATACTTTTTTACCCATTTCCATATTATCAACTGTAGACATTTTTTACCTCTGATGTTGCAGCATCTTTCTAATAGGCATATACGCATGTTGATATTTACCTATTTTGATAGTATCTGGTGTTACAACAGGTGTCGTATCAACAACTGTACCTTTTTGCATTTGTTGTAATTTTAATTCCTCTTCTTGGACTTTTATATCCGACCATTTTTTTAAATTATAAGCAGCGCCTGTAAAGAAAATCAAAATAAACAAATACAAACAACCATTCAAAGGTATCGTGCAACCTTTTCGTGGTGGCAAAACTTCTACTTTTGTTTCTTTTGTTACCTGCTCTTGCTGAGCTTTATTTTTATTCATTTACAACTCCTAATATTGACCATTATAGAACAAAAATTAACTTTGTATAAAATTAAGTATATTATGATAATCAGCAGAATTTTTAATATCACCTACCATTATTCTCTTATCATCATCTTGTTTATCTGGACACCATACTATACCCATTGGACTTATAAAAATATATTTATCTCGTCTTGATTGTGAAGTTTTAGCTTCTATTTTTATATCTTTGTTTAATGTAGATAATTGCTGCTTTACTTCATTAACCGCAACAAAAAATTCTTCTTCTGTTATATACATCTGCTGTTTAATAGCATGATCACCTGGGCCTATCGGCATATACTGAAATAACTGCCACTTAACTATATTATTAAAACCAGATATTAACTTAGCTATACTAACCATTTCACTTAGGTTAAATTTATGAACCATAGTATTTATACAAACATTTATCCCCTGACCTTCCAATTTATGTAATATCTGTAAAGTGGTTTCTATCGGTTTATCTAAACTCTGTCTAAAAGTTTTAATAACGGAATCAGATCCTCCATCTAATGGTATTCCGAGAACATCCACATATTTCTTTATAAAACTTGCATCATAATCTTCATCTAATAATCTCAAACCCGTAGTATCTAGATTTATCTTTATATTTATAGCTTTTAATTCTTCTAATAATTTTGGCAAATCTTCTCTATAAAGAGGATCTCCTCCTGTTACTGTAACTTTATTTAACTTAATATCTTGCTGTAGTTGTTTTATAAAAGTGATTACATTGTGACAATCTATAAAATTATCGGTATTTGCAAAAAAATTGTAACAACCTTTGCAATTACGTAGACATTTATTAGAAACAGATAATTGTATACTTCTCATGGTTACATTGTAATAATACGTAACATCTAACACAACAAAAAACCGCTACAAAAGCGGTTTTTTATTATTATCTATGTTTTTGATTAAACATATTTACAACCAAACGCATATTACCGGTTTGTTCGTATAATGTGTTTAGAAAATCATTTGGATTTTTCTTTTTTTGTGTTTTTGTTATACGTTCTAGTTCTTGTCTACAAGATTCTTCCCATTTTTTACATTTAAAAACATGTTTATGATAAAGTCTTCTTTGGCTTAGTTCTTCATCTTCTGCCTCATCTTCCATATCAACTTTTTCTTGCATTTTGATACGTTCATAGATCCAAAAAGCAGCGGCTTTTGCACGTTTTTTAGCTAAATCTTGTTTTTCTACGTCTGCAACAAGCTCTTGTAAATTCTTTAGTTTAGCATCTTCTATACCTGTTTGCTCTTGAACTAAGATTCTATTTTCAAGTTCTCCAACTTTATTAACATGCTTTTTATTATCGGATTGTTTCAAACCAGAAAAACTCATTTTTTCCATATTTTTTAAGCAATATTGACGGTGAAGTTGTCTTTGAATAAAAGCTTCTTTTTCCATCAAACGATCTTTTTCTTGTTGTTCTTTTAATTTTATATTTTCAACCCAATTACCAAGATCTTTTTGTGCTTGTTTTTGTTTTTCTGTTTTTGCTGTTTCAAATTCTGCAACAAGTTCTTGTAAATTTGCTTCTTTTTCACCTTTACAAAAATCTGCATATTTTGCTTGATATTTAAGTTTACGTAAACGATCTATTTCACGTTCTACTTTTGTTTTATAGCTAAAGTCATAGTTTTTATTTTCTGCTTGGGTTTCATTACGTAATCTAGATGCGACAGATTCTACAGCGTCATACATACCCAAAAAGAACCATAAGCTAAGTAAATTTGTATCTAGTAAATCATCTGATATTCCATTACTATTGCCTGTAGACTTACGAATACCTTGAGCGGATTTCAAATTACTAAATCCTTTAGTATTTACTTTAATTTTTTTTAGACCCTTAAATTTTTTATCTTGAGGCATTAATGGAGATATAACTTGATACAATTTCATTTTTAATCCTTTCTAGTATTTCGTAAATATAAAACACCAACATATTTTTTGTCAAGCATAAAGGTTTCGCCTTATACTATCTAGACAAAGACCTTTGTAAACGTTTCATATAAAATTCTGGTAATGTTACTACTTTTTCTTT
>JAKSTE010000047.1 GCA_024402735.1 Alphaproteobacteria bacterium | reverse complement strand
CCGAATTATAACCTTTAGCTTTAGATTCTGTTAATCCAGCAAAAATATCTCGTATATTATTAAATACTCCTACATAAGTTGCAGGATTACTCCGAGGAGTTCTTCCTATAGGAGATTGATCTATATCAACAATTTTATCTATATTTTCTACACCTGTTATTGAATCATAAGGGGCTGTTTCTATCTTAGAATTATATAATATTTTCATTATTGCAGGATATAGAGTATTTAGTAAAAGAGTTGATTTACCAGATCCAGATACACCTGTTAAAGATACGAATTTACCCAAAGGAATTTCTGCATCTATATTTTTTAAATTGTTTCCTTTGGCTCCAATGATTTTAATAAATTTTCCGTTACCTTTTCTACGAACACTAGGAACATCTATTGTTAACTCCCCGGCCAAATACTGTCCAGTTAAGGAATCTTTATTTTTAATAACATCATTTGGTGTACCACAAGCCACAATATTACCACCGTTTATACCTGCCCCACGCCCAACATCAACTAAATAGTCTGCTGACAACATCATATCTTCATCATGTTCAACAACAATAACCGTATTATCTTTGTCTCTTAAAGCTTTTAGAGTATCTATTAATTTATCGTTATCACTTTGGTGTAAACCTATGGATGGTTCATCTAATACATATAATACACCAGACAAACCACTACCTATCTGTGAAGCTAATCTAATTCTTTGAGATTCTCCACCAGACAAGGTTCCAGACATACGAGACAAGGTTAAATATCCTAAACCAACATTCTGCAAAAATTCTAACCTAGTAGTAATTTCTCTAAGTATTATCCTTGCTATATCTTTTTCTTTTTGTGTTAAAGAATCCGGTAAATTTTTAAACCATTCTAAAGAATCTTCTATAGACATATCACAAACGTCCATAATATCTTTATCTGCTATTTTTATACACAAAGCTTGAATATTTAAACGTTTTCCGTGACACACAGGACAAGTTTTTATTGTCTGATATTTGTATAATTCTTGTTTCATAGAATCAGATTCTGATTCTCTAAATCTACGTTCTATATTAGGTATTACACCTTCAAAAGGTTTCTCATATACAAAACCATTCCAATTAACCTTCACACTTTCTTCTCCAGACCCATACAATATAATATCTTTTTCTTGTTGAGTCAGTGTATTCCAAGGTTTTGTTAATGAAATTTTATATTTTTTATGCAAGGCTTCTAAAATATTATCATATTGAGAAAGCATACCATTTCTAGACCAAGGAACTATAGCTCCATCAAGAATAGATTTTGATTCATCTGGCACAACAAGTTCCGGAGCAATGTTCATTTGTACCCCCAACCCATCACAAGCAGTACACGCTCCTGCAGGAGCATTAAAAGAAAATAATCTTGGTTCAATTTTTGGCACAGTAAAACCACTAACAGGACAAGCATAATCTTGAGAAAATAAAATGTCTTTACCTGTATCCAAACGTCTTGTAACAACACTACCCGGCACCAACCTTAAAGACGCCTCAAAAGATGAATAAACACGGGAACGAAATTCCTCATTTTCATCTGTATCATTTGTACTTTCTGGTATTACTAATCTATCTATAACTATGTATATAGTATGTTTCTTGTTTTTATCTAAAGGAGGAACAGAAGTTAGATCCAGAAGTTCTCCATCTATCACAGCTCTTTGATATCCTTGTTTTATCAAAAAAGCTATTTCTTTCTTATACTCCCCTTTTCTATCCCTTACCATTGGAGCCATTATAAAAAACTTTGTTCCCGGTTCCATTTTTAATGTCCAGTCCACCATCTCTTCTATTGTTTGGGATTTTATTGGTAAACCAGTAATAGGCGAATAAGGAATTCCTATCCTTGCCCATAACAATCTAAAATAATCATATATTTCTGTGACTGTACCTACTGTAGACCTAGGATTTTTTGACGTTGTTTTTTGTTCTATAGAAATAGCTGGAGACAACCCTTCTATAGTATCAACATCCGGTTTTTTTTGCATATCTAAAAATTGCCTAGCATAACTAGACAAAGATTCAACGTATCTACGCTGACCTTCTGCATAAATAGTATTAAAAGCTAAAGAAGTTTTTCCTGACCCAGATACACCAGTCAACACTACCAGTTTATTTTTTGGTATATCTAAGTTAACATTATTAAGATTATTCTCGCGAGCACCGCGAATTTTTATAACACCAGACATTTATTTATAAAAAACTCTTTTCTTGACTACCCCGCAAATCCGAAACTTTTCAGAGACTCTGGCGACATTGAAATATCTGTTTTTCTTGTGTTAGTACTTCCTAATTGTTTTATTAGCCGTCCATCAACCCACACATCTATAGCACCAACATTGCCAAAAGTAGCTTTATATTTATCCCCAGCTGGAACATAATAAACATCCCCAGTAACCATAACTCTACTAAAAACAGTATTTCCACGAGCGTCCTCTATTTTTATCCAAGAATCTTTTGTAGCTTGTAAAACAACCCTAGAATCTGATTTATTTTTTGTTTCAAAAGTCTCTCTCACTGGTATTTTATAATCTGGTTCTTTAATAACAGCTTTTTCTTCAGTTACTTGTTCTACATCAGTAGACTGCACATTTTCAGCAACAGATCCAGTTTTATTAAGAAACACTATTAAAAGGACACAAACCACAAGCACCAATGACAAATAAATTATAAAACTCTTTTTATTTGACCGGATATACTTTAAAAAAGATTGAGCATATTTATTAAAAAAATCCTTTATATTATGATGCGTATGTTCATTTTTTATATATTCTGACACTACTTCTTTTTCATCAAGCACCAAACCAAGTTCTTGTTTTAACTTATTCACTACTTCTTCAGGATTCAATCCTAATTCAATAGCATAATTTCTGGCAAAACCTAAAACATATACTGTTTCTGGTATTTCCGTATACCTACCGTTTTCCAAAGCATCTAGAAATTCTTCTTTTATACACAATGTTTTAGCTATCGTTGATAGCTCTCTTTTTCTTCTGCCAGTAGTTCTAGCATTACGTAACATCTCGCCAGCAGTTAACTCTAATACACCATCTATTATTTCTTGTTTTTCATTCATATTAAAGTCCTTTTTATCATTGATAATCTTATGATAGATTATAATGTTTGTCAATCAATGTGCCAAAAATCTTTAATAGCTGTTTTTAATTCGCAAACATCTACTATTTTATTTATTTTTACCCTAAATTCTGTAGATTTTGGTATACCAGCAGAATACCAAGACATATGCTTTCTGAACAATGGTATACCAGCAATAGTACCATAATACTGTAGCACCAAATCTAAATGCTCTAACACAATATTTCCGACATCTACTTGTAAAATACAACTGTTACACAAATTCCCAAAAATCCATGGCTGACCTAACATAGCCCTTCCTATCATGGCACCATCATAACCTAATTCTTGAACTCGATTAATATCAGAAATATTTTGTATGTCTCCATTGGCAATAATGGGTAATAATCCTTTTGGTTTGTTCGGTAAAACCGCTTGTCCAGTATAACCTTGAGCTCTAGTTCTTCCGTGCAATGTCGCAAAACTGGCTCCTGATTCTTTAGCAACATACATTAAATCTTGCCAATCACAATGTTCTGAATCCCACCCTAATCTAGTTTTTATAGAAACAGGAATATTAGCAGCATGCACTACCTGTTC
>JAKSTE010000046.1 GCA_024402735.1 Alphaproteobacteria bacterium | reverse complement strand
AAAAAAGTAGTTGCTAAAAAAGCACCTGCAAAAAAAGTAGCTGCAAAAAAACCAGTTGCTAAAAAAGTAGTTGCTAAAAAAGCACCTGCAAAAAAAGTAGCTGCAAAAAAACCAGTTGCTAAAAAAGTTGCAAAGAAAAAATAAGAAAATTTCTGCGCCAATTGTGTGCAGTTTTTTTATCTAAAAAACCCTAGATTATTTCTAGGGTTTTCTTTTAATAATATTTGTTATTCTTGAGGCATAGAAGATATAATACTTCTCAGTTTGGTTAGTAATACTTTTCCTTTGTCTCCAAACATAGGTAAATAAGTTTCATAATCAGGCATATCTGCTTGTGTTTTTGCTCGTGTTCTTTCTGTTGGTTCTTCAGTAACTATGTGTTGAGCTTTGTCCCATATGTCATATGCTTTCCATGTCTTTATTACATCAGACCATTTTGAAGATAATTCAGAATCGTTTGATAATATATTACGTATAGAATTAATCCAATCATCTCCATAATTTTTTACAATATTAGTATTTAAAATGCTTTGTAAATGTTCTGGAGTAGGTTCAAAATTATTTATTAAATTAGATAGTTCAATGAAATCTTCTTGAGATATAGTTTTTATATCTGAATAAGTTTGTGTCATTAAGCCACCGTAAGGCAAAAGCTCTGGTTCTATTGAATCTATAGCTGTCTTACCATTTTTTAAATTAGTTATATGTTGAATTAGATTAGCGCCTGTTGGTAAATCTTTTAATTTGGCTAAAACTTCTGGATCTTTAGATTCTTCCAGAAAAATTTTATTTACTACAGACCAACCACCGTCTATAACATGCTCTTGGCGATATAAATTTAACAAACGTTGAGCTACTGTATGAGCTTGTTGTTTCATTATGTTTTCTCCCTCTTAAACATAGTGAATTATTACATAACTATCATAACAACTTTATGCATTGTTTTTGCATTAATTTTCTCATCAGGATTACTAATATAAGCACAAAGTTTTCCATGAGAATCTTTTTTCACAACAGCTATATTTGCGTTTACAACTTTATCAATATCCATGTTGTCAAAATTTTCATCAATGCATACTGCTAAATCACCAGCAACAACTTGTTCATTTGTATCTACAAATACATGTGCACATTCAGGTATGAAACCATTTGAGCGTTTTGTATTAGGGATAACAGCATATATGCCTTTTTTGCCTTCTAATTCAGCTGGAGCAACGATCATTTTTTCATCAGATTTCTTCAGTTTGATTACATTGCCTTCTGGTACACCAAAAATAGGCACCAATTTCTTTCTAGCATTATCATATAATTGTGCACCATATAATCCATCAGTTACATCCAAACCAGACATAGGGTTTCCTGGCTCCAATACTGATTTTGCTCTTTCTTTAACTTTGTTAATTTGTTTTGTTAGTTCCCCTGCATTGTACAATTTTGCAATTTCATCAAACAACTCTGTTACAGAAAATCCGAAAGCTTTAGCTAATACATTTATTTCGTTTTCATATACTTCTCTCTGACCAACTTCTATTTTATGATAAACAGATAATGTCATCTTTGAAGCTTTTGCAGCTTGGGCAATAGTTTTGTTTGCGCGTTGACGAATCTTACGTAAACCACTACCAAATATCTTTAAACCACCGTCTTCGTTGTCATCTAAACGACGTTTTATTTCTTTTTGCCACTGGTTAGCTACAGAATCTTTTTCGTGAATAAATAAATCGGATAATTTACAACCTAATATAGCACAAATATTTAATAGTTGTTTTTGGTTTAAACGTCTTACGCCTTTCTCTATCTTTGAAACAGCAGACAAAGACAGATTAGATTGTCTAGCCAATTCTGTCATTTTCATACTTTTCGCTAAACGGATATTACGTATATTATTAGGAAAAATTATTTCTTCTTGTGCCATATTAAATCTCCTTGAAACGTCTTGACAAAATTTTAGTGAAAATTTACAAACTTGGCAAGTAAAATAATAGTTTAAAATTCGTCTGGTATGTCTTCTACGTTTGTAACTACTGTAGAAGTACCATTTGAGGCTGGTGTAGCATAGTCATTATTATTAATAAAATCACTGTCAGACATTTGAGGAATATGATTTAAATTATCGAACAAAGAATACTCTCCAGAGAAGCTTACATGGACAGTTTCTGTTCTACCGTGTCTGTTTTTACCTATAATTATTTCTGCTTTGCCTCGAGAATTTTCTAAACGTTTATTATGATTTTCTATAACTTTTTCACTGGCCATACCTGATAATCTATTTGCAGGATCTCTGTTTGCTAAATAATATTCATCACGATAAGTAAACATTACTATATCCGCATCCTGTTCAATAGAGCCTGATTCACGTAAGTCTGACAACATAGGACGTTTATCATCTCTTTGTTCTACGCTACGTGATAACTGAGATAGGGCAATAACAGGTACATCCAATTCTTTTGCTAATATTTTTAGTCCACGAGTTATTTCTGACAATTCTTGGACTCTATTATCGCTTCTTTTTCCACCAGGTGAAGTCATCAACTGCAAATAATCAATGACAATTAAAGATAAACCTTTATGTGTTCTAGCTAAACGACGTGCACGAGTTTTTATCATAGGTACAGACATATTTGCTGTGTCGTCTATATATAAAGGTAATTTAGAAAGAGCTTCGGAATAGTTAGCCATTTTAGTAAAATCTTCATCGGTTAACATGTTTCCTTCTCTCATAGCAGAAGAAGGAATTTTTGTTTGAGAAGATAAAATACGTGTAGCTAATTGTGAAGCAGACATTTCTAAACTAAAGAAGGCTACAACACCGTCGTACTGTTTATTTGCTCTTCCTGAATAAATAGCATTTGCAGCGTTAAAAGCGATATTCATAGCTAAAGTAGTTTTTCCCATACCAGGACGTCCAGCTATAATGAGTAAATCTGAATGATGTAAACCACTTATAGCTTTATCTAAATCGTCCAACCCAGTTGTTAAACCAGATAGTTTTCCTTCTGCTTTATATGCATATTCTACTTCTTGTAGGGCACTTTTTAACGCTATTCCTAAATCTTTTGTGGTGTTTTCTGTAATTCCATCTTCGGACAAATGATATAACTGTTCTTCTGCTCTTTCTATTTGTTCTGAAACAGGTTTATCAACATCTTCTGTATAAGCATCATCCATTACATTTTGGGCCATAGAAATTAATTGTCTACGACGAGCATTATCAAAAACAATACGACCATAATGTTCTACATTTACAACAGTAGCTCCTGCAGATGCCAATTTAGATAAATAATCTATACCACCAACGGAATCCAAAATGCCTTGCTGTTCCAAATAATTCTTTACGGTTATTACGTCAAACACGATACCAGCACTAAATTGTTTTTGAGCTAATTCATATATTTTTTGATGAGCAGGATGAGAAAAATGTTCTGGTTTTAAAAAGTCTGATATATGTTCTAAAGCGCGATTGCTCATCAACACTGCCGCTAAAACAGCTTGTTCAGCGTCTAAGTTTGCAGGTAAAGTTTTAGGAGTAAAGTCCATGAGCATTATATTAACCTAAAATTTTACTAATTCAATGTTTTTATATGAATTTTTTTATATTAAAAAGCGTAAGGTTTTGCTTGGAAATTTTCTCTAGCAGTTTGTATGTTTTTAGCAGAATCTACTGTGTTTATACCATTGTCTAATAATTCCAATTGCCCATAGTATGCTTTCATCATAGGATCGTAAGCAT
>JAKSTE010000045.1 GCA_024402735.1 Alphaproteobacteria bacterium | reverse complement strand
ATACAGTACACGAAGTATTTCCTAACTTAGATGAAGAATAAAGGTAAAGCAATGAAAACTAAAATAAAGAAAGCATGCGAATTATCAATTAAAATTTTAGATCAAATTAATCAATATGTAGGTGATTATACTACAGCTGATGGTAAAGATGTTACCACAGAAACTTCTCTATCTATATTACAAGATATCTTAGAAGAAGGATTTGCTCTGCATAATTATATTGTCGAGAATAAATTATATGAAAATCATCCTGCAATAGAAATTAATTTGATTCAATTAGAAAAATTTATGAATCAATTAACAATTACAAAAGAAAACGCAGAAAAGTTGAAATTATCAAACGCTGTACAGGTTTGGAATCAAGCTAAAATTGCAATCGCAGTATTGGCTTCTGTAGTCTTAGAAGAATACGAAGAAAAAGAATAGATATGCCATATAAACGCCAACTTACAATGAAAAATGAAAAACCAATTAATTCTGAGCATGACTTACAAAAACGTTGTGTAGAACTTTTACGTGCTCATAATATGTTATGCATTGCAACGGATGTATTTAATGGAATTGGTTTTATTAGAGATATCCCACATAAGGCTATTTATAAACAACATGTTATAGCCATGGGAGCAACACCAGGTCAACCAGATTTGATTATCATGCATAACAAAGAAGTTACTTTTGTAGAATTTAAATATGGTAAAGGTAAAAAATCAGAAAATCAAGTTGCATGTTGTAATTTGTTAGAAAAAATGGGCTATGAAGTTCTAGAATGGAGAGAATTAGAACAATGTAGAGAATGGATTGTTTCTCAAATAAAAGATGGTTCAGTTAATAAACTAAAATGATATTATATTGCAATTTTACTTTTCCTTTAGAAGAAGATGGAAAACTCGATAAACAACATCGAGACATGGCCAATAATATTATTTTAGAAATACGAAAAACCATTTTAAATGGTATGTCAAAGGAAGAATTACTTGATTTAAACGTTAGAAGGTATCAAGATGTTCCTGTTATTAGTTGCACAGAAAAACTAATAAATTTACAAAAGAAGTTTATAAACACCGACGGTATTTTATTTATAACTATAGATACTGATGTTTTTGGTATTATTCATTTTGGTATAGATTTAGCAGGTAGATTAAATTATGAAGGAAGTACTAATCCAAGAGAAAAGATTTTAGTCATAAGTGGAATATCAACAGATCAAATATTAAGGATGCAAGATATTTTATTTTTATTTATAAAAGAACATACTATTCTTCATGAACTTATTCATTGCTTAGATTATAAACGTATTAATAAAGACATAAAAACTATAAAATATGATGGTACAAACGACGAAGATTACTATAATTCACCAAAAGAATTTAATGCTTGGTCACAGGAAATTTATAATGATATAGAAAATGGTATTTTACGAACCATAAAACCTTGTAAAGTTACATTAAATTGGGTTTATGATTTTTTTAAAAAATATTTAGATTTACCAGGTCAAAAAACAGATGCTTATAAACATTTTATAGAAAAATTAACAAAGAAAAACAAAGCTAGATTTTTAGCTAGATTATATAATAATTTTACCCAAATTTGGTTTGAAGAAGAAAATAAATGAAATGGAATGAATTGCTACATAATATACCAAAAGTTACTCCGAATTATAACTTTTCGGCATCTGCTAATGTTTTAAATTTAGATGTACATTATGCTATTGGTGTAAAAACCTTAACTTTTACAGGGGCTATTCGTTCGGCTAAACATTCCAAACAATATAGTTTGGTTATTACATTTACTAAGGTAGAACCAACTGATGGTTTAACTGAAAGTGAAATATTAAAAGGCTATATGCCAAAACCATCTCTTAAGGAACATGATATTCAAGTTAGATGTAGTTGTCCAACTTATAGATTTAGATTTGATAAAGCAAATCGTATGGATAGAGTAGCCGCGGGTGCTAGATTTGGAAATTATCATAGATTAACAAACAGAGCTCCTAATAATCCTCATGATATTCCTGGTTTTTGTTATCACGTAATTGAATTCGTGGAATACCTTCAGTTGAAAGGCTTTATTCATTAATAGTTTAAAAAGTTCTATTATACATGCCAGATATTACATTGAACATACCAACAAATTCTCGTTTTTCTAGTAGTTTAAACGAGATAGATTGTTGTATGAAAGAAATTTTTTTAAAAGAAATGCTAATCGCTGATCCTAGAGATAAATCGCATAAACAAAATTCTTTGGGACAGGGTAATTCTTTTTTATGGGAAAGTGATCGTGTTTTTCAAGTAGATGATATGACCACAGAAGATATATTTGATACTTGGTTATTACGACATAGCCAAACAAATAAAAATTTAGATGTAACATATCCTTTGTTAGCGTATAAACAAAATGATATCAAAGATGTATTTTGGGGTACAGGTAATCGTTATAGACAATGGGAAATAACTGTACCACAAGCTAATTCTGATATAGAAGTAGGAGATGTTATTGTAATTAAAGATCGTAGTAATAAGATTTTATTTGGTACGAGAGCTATTGTGTTAGAAATTAAAGATAATCAGTATGTATTAGCTTATGAAAATACTGGTACAAAAATAAAAGATGCTCAAGGTAAGGTTATTCTCTTTTCTAGAGATGTATTAGGCCAGTTAGGAAATAAATTACCAATAACATATAAAGCTAAAGCAATAACTGGTAGCTACTCAGCTGTTGTCTTAGTAGATAATCGTGATGAAGCACAATATATACGCGATCATTTAATATTAAGATGTAATGATGCAAATATTTGGTTTACATATGCTTCTCCAACAATAGCTAATACCGAGAATCAAATATATACTGTATTTGATATTCCTACCTTGGAACGTTATCCTACTAGTACTGAACGTGTAAAAGGCAAAGGTTATGTTTATGGAGTAGGTTGGGATGTAAATATCTGGGCGGCACTAACAGATACACCAATGCCGGCAGAAATAATCGAAATGATACGTATGAATTTAAAGTTGAAAAACGAAGAACGATATCAAAAGATAATAATTACAAAATAAAATTTTTAAAAATATACTGTTCTATATAAATAGATTACTAGTTTGTCTTTCGTTATACACAAGTCTTGATAAACAGTAAAAAACAAAAATAAACAAATAAGGAAACTTAAAAATGGCAAAATATATTAATCGTTTAGCAGCACGTTTGGCCCGCGAACAATTACGTGAATCAAAGGCTTGGGTTGTTTCTAAAAAATTAATCTTGGAAACAGACGAAGGCGATGTTGAATTAGAAAAGGGTGATATCGTTGATTTAGGTGCAACACCAGAAGGTGATTTAGCTGTTAAAACAAATCAAGCTGCAGTAGTTGTTATTGCTGACGCTGATTTGGCTGCAAAGATTGCAGATACAGTTGTTTCTTCTGATGAATTGTCCGATGTTGAATTTGTAACTAAAGATGCTGTTGATACAGTATTAGGTGGCGAAGAAGTAGACGATGTTATCGGTAAAATGGCAGATGAAGAACCAGAAACAGATTCTGTTGAAGTTGCAGAAGTTGATGTTGATAAAAAAGAATCTGTAGAAGTTAAATTTGATAAGTTTGCACGTAACCCAATTGCTTTCACAAAATCTATGGTTTGTGAATCTATCTTGGTTGACGAAGAAGACGAAGAACCAATCAATATGGCTACAATGTCTATGGATACAGTTGCAAAAGAACCTTTCTTTGGTTATGAAGAATTTGTTGCACGCGTATCTGAAATGGGTG
>JAKSTE010000044.1 GCA_024402735.1 Alphaproteobacteria bacterium | reverse complement strand
TATGGAAAAATAAAAGAAAGAGTAAGTGCTTTGTCTAAAATAAAAGAAGAGATAAAAGCAAGTTGTTAAAAAATAAAAAAAATCTCGATTTCTTAATCGAGATTTTTTTATGGATCTATTCTCTATTGCTCACTATTTTCTTGATTCTTTCCTTGATCGGTTGTTGCGCTGTAATCAAATGTACCACCAGGACATGTATCATCTGTTCCACATTCTTTACAAGATGTAGAATTCTTAGGTAAATAGTAACCAGCATCGCATGTTATGCTATCTAATTGATCTATTACCCAATCAGACATCTTTTTGGGATCAATAATCAATTTATCAGTTGGTTTTGCACCTGTTGCTGACATACAAGAAGATATATATGACCTACAAGCATTTATAGCTGCCGTTGATTTTGTGCCATTTGGATTCTCTGAATTATAACCATTAGAAGACAAACAAGAATCCACATCAGACTTACAATCTTCTGCGTAATCAGCAAGAATTTCATCCTGTTTAGCTCTTATTTTTGGTAATACATTATTCAAATATAAACGTATTACATCATTGTCTAACTTATATTCTGTTTTTTTGTTTGTTTTTACTGAATAAGAGTAATCTTGGCACTGTTGCATAACTTGAGCACACATACCATGTACAGTTTCTTTTCCAGTCTTATCTTTTTCTATGTATCCTATCTTATTCAATAAGAATTTTGCCATGTCTGTAGAAGATGTAGATCTAGCATAATCACCAGATGCCCAGCTAGTCAATTGTACATCTATATAATCAGAAATGGTTTCTTTTGTTCCATCGCCCCATGCATTTGCGGCTGCTGATGAATCAGAGTTTTGGTAGTTCCATACTGAATATAATTCGTACATACCCCCACTTAACCATGTGTCCATGTTGGTTGCTGTTATTTCGGTAGTATTTTTTACATACCCTCCAGCTATACCAGGAGTGCTTCCAAGAATAACTTCTGTTCCGTTAAAATATTTTCCTGTTGGGTCTAAACATAAAGAATAATCATCACCACATACGTAATCGTCTTGCATACAGCTATCTACAGCTGCCATACAGTCTCTTAAATTGTAAGAGTTTTTATTCTGTGCCAACATTAAACGAGCTTGTTGCAAAATAGTTGTCGCATTAGCTACGTTTTGTTTAACTGTATTTGTTGCTTCTTGCAAACTTCTTTCGTATTGAACACATTGTTTGTCTATTTCTAAATCGTACGCATTAGTAATTACATTTGCATCTACACCCTGTGCTGTACAAGAAGCTAAAACATTTGCTTTACAACGTTGAGTAGCTGTTTTGTAGAGAGTTTCTCCACGTTGGTTAGAAATGTTTGTAGAAGAATTTTTATTACCTAAAAACGCCGTCATATCAAAACCACTAGAAAAATCTGCGTTTATTAACCCTGACATATCCAATGATATGCCTGATGAAGCGGATGCAGAGTTAGATGACTTGCTAGGGGTTACTGTTAATATGCTATCTTTTATGGATTTTAAACTTTTTGCTAATGTTGTTGTGTCAGATTTATAATCAGATAAAGCTAATTCAGCTTCTGTTTCTGTAAATAATGTATCTATCTGATCCCCTGTTAGCCCAATATATTTTATTTGCTGTACAACAGTTTGTAAATTATTTGTGGCTTCTTCCAAAGTTTGTTCTACTCTTTCATAGTTTTTTATGTTCTTTGAACAAGAACATCTACCTTGATTGTCGTCTAAAACATTGCAATAATTATCCATACATGAAGAGTATTGAGCTTTACAATATTCTGTTAATTCTGTCAATGATTCTAAATCATTAGTAACAGTAGATACATCTGATTGTGTAACAGAAGTGGTTGTTCCTGTTGCTAATCTAGCTATAGAACGACGAGCGTTTACACCAACTCTTGCTCCAACATTGCTGGAGGTATAAAGTGCTGCCCCAGAATCTGTTAATTGGTTGTTTGAATTAGAATAAGTATTTTTTATTGCTGATCCTACGCTACCATTTACTGCAACTCTAGCAGTATTTGCTTCTGGTTTACTTGTTCTAGCAGAAACTCTTGTTTTTGTGTTCTTTATTCTTGATCTAGAGGCAACCGTGTTTTGTTCTGTTGCATTAGTTGAATTTACAGATCTACTAGCTACTGCTTGTCTAGAGGCTGTTCTACTAGTAACTTTTGTACGTGTGGAAGGATTGTCACGTGTTGTAGAATTTGTAGAACGAGAAGAACGCACAGCTGTGCTACGTGCATTTAAACTACCGGCATTAGGTGCAACTTTATTTGAAGATTGTTGTTCTTGAACTTCTTCTGTTTGTTCGTCGGACATCATGTCTTCTGAATACTCAATTGGTTCTTCGTAGTACACAGGTGCTACCTCAGCAAAAGCTGGTAAAACCAACAAACTACCTAATAAAGCAAATAATCTTTTCATAAAAAAATCCTTCCTATTTTGTATAGTATTTTATCATATATAAGCTGGTTAAACAAGATAAAATGTAAAAAACAAAATAAGTATTTTTGTAAAAAAACTTTTTTTAAAAAAATATACTTGACCTGCGATTCGTTTTTATTCTAAGATATTTGTATAGACAAGGAGAAAAGAGTTTTTTTTATTAGAAATCCGGTACTAAGCAGATTTCTATAGAAAAATAAAAAATATCTAAAAAACCAAAATAAAAAATGTAAATACAGAAGTAAATACAAATTTTTGGTTTTTTATAAAAGAAAGGGAGTTATAAATGCCAAAAAACATTAAAGATATAATGATAGCTCTTAACAAAGTGTTATCTACTACTGTTTGGGTAAATGCCGATCGTCAGATAGTTTCTTTAAGTGATGAATTACATATAGGTAACAATAATGCACCTCGTTCTATAGAAGATTTGCCAAGATCAACTTTGATAGGTGCTTACGTTTCTTTGCAAATAAGAACTGATAATTTTGATGTTGTTGCAGAAACTTTAACAACACAAGATTTGGCTGCAAAGGTTAAAGAAATGGTTTTTGCAGAAACTAAAAAGATAATGGATGCAGGAGAGGAATTGGCAGGTAAGTCTTCTAATCGTATAGCTGCATAAATAGTTTCCGTTAATCGGAAGGAAGGGAGTCCCGCCACATTTGTTGTGGCGGTGATTTTTTTTTATATCAAATTAAAATTACTTTTTATAATTTTAGCGCTTTTCTTTAAAAGATTTATTTCTTCTTTATTCATTTGAGGGCGTAATGTTGTAATAACACCATCTAAACCAATAATTCTGGGCATAGATATAGCTACAGCATTTGAACCAATTCCATCAACAATAGATGTTGTTAATATTCTTTTTTCATCATGAATAATTGCCCTTAATAAATCTGCCACTGCTCCACCTATACCATCCCAAGTAGCTCCACGTCCCTGGATTATCTCATAAGCGGCATTCCTAACACGGTGTTCTATAGTTTTTCTTGTTGTTAAAGGTAAAGACAATTTTGTTTGTTTACAAAAATCGTTTAGTGCTATACCCCCAATTTGAACAGAAGACCAATTTAATACAGAAGAATCTCCATGTTCACCTAGTACATACGCCGAAATAGATCTTGTTGATATACCTAATTGTCTTGATAATATAATTTTGAGACGAGCAGAATCCAACATTGTTCCTGTGCCTATGACTCTATTGGCTGGTAGCTTAGATATTTTCTGTGCTAACATCACCATAACATCTAAAGGATTTGTAACAATTATAAGTTTCACTTTTTTAGAATCAACATTAGACATAATTTTAGGAACGATATCCGATATAACTTCTGCGTTGTGGCGTACTAAATTC
>JAKSTE010000043.1 GCA_024402735.1 Alphaproteobacteria bacterium | reverse complement strand
CTGCTTTCGCCAGGTTTTTGATTAGCCCCAGCAGCTATGATAACTATATCTGATCCTTTTATACCACGATAATTACTTACAGCTGTAATTTTTATGTCATAAGAGAAAGTAGATGCGTGTCCTAAATCTTCGGCTGCTGCGCGTGCTCTAATACCATCTCTATCAAATAATACGATTTCGTTTGCTAAACCTGTATTCTGTACAGCTGTAGCTACAGCAGAACCTACAGACCCAACACCAATAATTGCTATTTTCATAATAAAAATCCCTCATTCTATATATGAGGGATTATACCATACTTATAATTGTTTTTATATGCAAATTTATTATTAATAACTTTTTGCTATAAATACATATTCTGGATTGTTTTCATCTAAACAACGACGGCTTATCTTATATTGTTCAACTAATGTTTCAAATTTATCATTTTGTGTAAAAACATATTTGATACGGAAAAAGCCTATAGTTCCTTGTTTTAGATGTTTTTCTAATGCATCTAAACTATCCACTTCAGTTATCATTTTTTTATTACGTTCTTTAACAGCATTTAACATGTCTTGTTGGATTGTTGTTAATAAACTTTGAATGTTTTTAATAAAATCATCAGTGGTAAAAGTTGTCTTTGATGCTTTGCCTAGATCTCTACGTGTTACAGTTAAAGTACCAGCTTCCATTTCCGTTGCACCTATTTCTACACGTAAAGGAACACCACGTTTTATCCATTTCCACATTTTGTCTGGTGCACGAGAATCTGAATCATCGACCAATACACGTATACCCTTATCTTTTAATTTTTCTCCGATAACACTTGAGTAGACATTTAACTGATCTGTATTATCTTCTCGAGTAATAGGTATAATTACAACTTGATAAGGTGCTACCATAGGAGGTAAAACAAGACCATCATCATCAGAGTGTGTCATAAACAAACTTCCCATCATTCTAGATGAAGTACCCCAACTTGTTGTCCATGCATATGATAACTTTCCGTCTGAACCCAAATATTTGATACCAAATGATTTAGAAAAATGTTGTCCTAAATCATGAGATGTTCCTGCCTGTAGGGCTTTACCATCTTGCATAATATGTTCAAGTGTATATGTATGATCTGCACCAGCAAATCGTTCTTCCGGTGTTTTTTCTCCAACAATACTAGGTATAGCTAAAACATTTGCCATATATTCTTCATACATTTTATGCATTTTACGAGCATCTGCATTTGATTCTTCGTGTGTAGCAAAAACATTATGACCTTCTTGCCAATTAAATTCGGCAGTACGCAAGAATAATCTAGGTCTCATTTCCCAACGCATAACGTTTACCCATTGGTTTAATTTCATAGGCAAATCTCTATAAGATTTTACCCACCTAGACATTGCTTCACCTATAATAGTTTCTGACGTAGGTCTTATAATATAAGGTTCTGTTAATTGTGCTTCTGGATCTGGTTGTAAACTACCATCAATCATTTTTAATCTGTGATGTGTAACAACTGCACATTCTTTTGCAAAACCAGCAACATGTTCTGCTTCTTTATTAAAGAAATCAATAGGAATTAATAAAGGAAAATTAGCATTTAAAACATTGTTACTTTTTATGCGTTTATCCATTTCGTCCCGCATTAATTCCCATATAGCCCAACCATATGGTTTTATTGTCATACAACCTCTAACAGGAGAGTTTTCTGCTAAATCTGCTGCTGTAATTAAATTTTGATACCATTCACTAAAGTTCTCTTGTCTTGTAGGTGTTATAGCTGTTTTCATTGCTGTGTTCCTCTTTACTTATTCTTTATATATTCTTCAGAAATAATACTATGCAATTTATTAGCAATTTCTTTTCTGTCTAAATTCTTTGTGTCGATAATAGGTAAAACTTTTATTTCAACTAAAAATCCACCCAACATCATTATGTGAAATATTTGACCGAAAGCACTTCGTTCTATTTTACATTTAGGACCAAAATCTATTTTTGCATTATCAAAATAAGCAAAATGATTTGCCATGTCTTCATCGGAAATTTTAGATCCGTCTCTCATTCTATAATACATAACTAATGGCTGAATTGTTATGTTAGAATTTTCTACAATATTGAACAAAGTACTTTTAAATTCTTTTACATAAGCTCCATTTGTTGTTGTGCCTTCAGGAAATAAAAACATAGGATATGAAACAGTTGTCATTTCTTTTTGAACAGCATTTAGAGCTTCTAACGCATGAGAAGGGCGTCTGTCTATAAATATAACACCAAACTTTTTTGCAATCCAACCAACTAGAGGGTAATTAGCTATATCTTTTTTTCCAAAAAAAGATGCTCCAAAAGCTACAGGCATAGTTGCAAATTCAAAAACAGAAATATGATTACAAACACATAATAAAGGCCTGTTAGTAGATATATTGCCGTCTACTTTTAGTTTTACGCCGGTTATTTTTGCAAAACACCACATAAAAAAGCGCATATATTTTATAGAATATTTACCGCAAGGTATTAAAAAAATAAAAGGAACGTGTAACAATACTGTTAACCAAAAAAATATAAATTTAATTACAGCCAGTATTGTATTAAATAAATTTTGTTTCCTCACATGCATTGATTTACTCTTCTGTATCAGATGTTTCATTTTTTTGATCTACGTATTCTACGTCTTCGGCATCTTCTTTCATTAATAATTCTCCAAAGGCTTTTAAAGCTTTGGCTGTGCCTGTAATAGGAGACATGATTATTTTTCCAAGTGTTTGTAATGGACCTGTTTTTACCCCTAAATCATCAAACGCATTTTCTGAACCAGCAAAATGTTTTTGATATGTTTTATCTATATTTTTTGTTTGGACCATAACAAAAACATCATATGTTCCAAAACTTTTATCTATAAAGATTCCGCGACCAAAAGTTGCACCAAGTCGTAAGTAACCCTTTATTAAAGGTGTCATTTGTTTTTTTGCTTCTTCTTCATCAACAAAAGCTCTTGGTAAAATATTCATTTGTGACATACGTGAATCTACACCAGCTTCCATTTTATTTGCAAGTACAGTGGCTCTTAAATGAAGAGGAGAAAGATGATTGTAATATAAATAAGATATACCCTGAGCAGAGTTTACAGGTTTTGTACCAACCCAAGAAGGAACACCAAACAATATTGAAACTTTACGTTTTATAACATATTCACATAAACCAGCCCACAATAAACGCATTACTAAGCTATTTTCTCTATATTCTGGATTAACACATGCTCTGGACATTTCGGCAATATTGCCTTTTGTTTTCTTTATTTTAGAAATATTAAATTCTCTTTCTGAATAAAAACCGGTCATCTTTTCTGCTGCAGCTCTATCAATAATACGATATGTACCTACAACTTTATTATTATGAAAGACAGCCATGTAATCCGCATATGTATCATATGAATCGTATTCTTCCCCTAAATTCTTTTGCTCTTCTGTAGCATAAGCTCCTTCTTCAACACAAAAAACATCATATCTCAACTGACGTACTTGTTTGCGCTCTTCTTTTGTACGTGTCAATCTAACTTCATAATCACGAACTTTAATAGCCATATTAAAACCTTTTTAAAAATACTAATGAAGAATATCAAAGAAAGCTGATTTTATCAAATGTTTTTATTTTTTATAGATTTTTATAAAAATTAGTATATAGACCTATTGCTTCAATATAGTTGATAGTTGAGAAATTGCTATAGCGTACCAATTAGAATTGTTCCATTTTTTTATTCTATAAAAATTAGGATAAGTTAAATAAGCTACTATTACAGTTGGTTGAGCTGTTATATTTTGTGATTCTATTTGTTGTCTTTTTAAATCTTGTTTTGCTAACAGTTTTGTATCAGCAACTAATCCAAAAGATGTATTCATTGAAGAAGTGATAGGAGAACCGTCCTT
>JAKSTE010000042.1 GCA_024402735.1 Alphaproteobacteria bacterium | reverse complement strand
CAGCGTTATGATATCTTTTATCTAATTCTATTAAATTGTTTTCACCGTCTCTTTGTGCCACTATAAACAATCTATTAGGATCACTTTTCATTTTATTTGGTAATAAAGCATACGTGTTTTTACTACAAACACATACACCACCATAAATGTAAGTTAATAATTTATAAATACGCTTATCTAAACTAGGAGTCCAACTCATATCATCTGTAGCGGACTTCGCCATATAATTATTATGAGACTCTACAAAAATAGCATTCATTTGTTCTTCAAACCAAGATGTTCGTATCCTGCATCTGTCACCACACGTCCCCTAGGAGTACGTTGTATAAAACCTAATTGCATTAAATACGGCTCTATAACGTCTTCTATGGTATCTGATGGTTCAGACAAAGTTGCAGATAAATTATCTATTCCGACAGGTCCGCCTGCATATTTGTTCACAATCGCACTAAGATACTCTCTATCAACCTCATCTAAACCATGTTTATCTATATGCAATTGATATAATGTAGTTTCTATTGTTCCTTCATCTATAATAGATTTACCAGAAACATTCGCAAAATCACGGGCTCTTTTTAATAATCTATTAGCTATACGTGGTGTACCTCTAGCTGAACGAGCTAATAATTCTGCACCTTTTTCATCAATTTGCATTCCTAAAATTCCCGCACTACGAATAATAATCTTCGTTAAATCTGCAACAGAATAAAAAGACAATCTTAAATCTATACCAAATCTATCCCTTAAAGGGTTTGATAATAAACCGGTTCTTGTCGTTGCACCAACCAAAGTAAAAGGAGGTAAGTCTATCCTAACACTCTTTGCTGTTGGTCCCTCTCCAAGCATTATATCTAATTTAAAATCTTCCATAGCAGAATACAAAACTTCTTCTATAGATGTCGACAATCTATGTATTTCATCTATAAACAAAACGTCTTTTGGTTCAAGTGATGTTAATATTGCTGCCAAATCGCCTTGTTTAGTTAACATCGGAGCAGAAGTAGATCTAAAATTAGTTCCTAATTCATTTGCTATAATATGAGCCAGTGTTGTTTTACCCAATCCAGGAGGCCCGTATAACAACACATGATCCATTGCCTCATCTCTAGTATGTGCACCAGATATAAAAATTGATAAATTCCGTTTTAATTCATCATGTCCTATAAAATCACTCAACATCTTAGGACGAATACTGGTAGCTAATTCATCAGGAATATTAGGATCAAAAAAACGTGTATCTACTGTATTTTCCATATTACAACAATTTGTTATCTGCGTTTTCACGACCAACATAAGCCTTTAAATCATTGTATAACTGCCTCAAATCAGCAGGTTGATCGTAGTTAGCGTTGGCATTTTTTACTAAAATTGTTTCCAAATCTATTTGAGCTTGC
The DNA here is from genome assembly GCA_024402735.1 of Alphaproteobacteria bacterium. Lineage (GTDB taxonomy): Bacteria > Pseudomonadota > Alphaproteobacteria > Rs-D84 > Rs-D84 > Enterousia. The sequence goes on along the minus strand of JAKSTE010000042.1, from coordinate 2,534 downwards.
TTTTTTAATATCTGTGTTAAATGAGCATTAAAATTCGTTGCTTCTTCCCCCTCCATTGCACCTCGCAATAGCGATCCTCTGTCTGGACGAGGAGACAAGAAACCGTCATCTGATACGGTTGGATCCGGTGAAACCAATGCAAACCCAGACACCTCTGGTCTACGCATCAACATTTGAAGAACATACCATGCTCCAAGTTGATTTCCTGCCAACCACAGTTTATCACTGTCTTCATTTTTATTCTGTATCCAATCTATAACAGTAGCTATATCCAACATATTTTCCGAAGTAGTTCCTATAGCCCCCTCAGAATAATTAACTCCACGATAATTAAAACGCACCACAGAAAATCCGATATCCATAAAAGCTCTAAACATAGCATAAGAAACTCTGTCATTCATATGACATTTATGTCTTGGACTTCCCGACAAAACAACAGCCAAAGGCGCTGCTTCTAACTCGGATTTATGATACACAGCATGAAGTTTTCCAGATTCACCCGTTATGATAACATCTACCATTTTTTTCACCTAATTTTTTCTCATTACATTTATAGAACAATTTTTATATCTTTTTCAATAAAAATATTTTTGCTTTGACATACTATATGAAAATATCGTAGAATTACCAAACAAGAGAGGAAAGGACTTAGATAATGAGAAAATTTGTCTTACTTACTACATTAGTTTGTCTATATTCTGGAGCAACTTTTGCAAACGAACCAGGATATTACTATACCGGCGAATACACATACACGGAAGGTACAGATTTACACTATCCAACAAACACTTATACCAATGAATCTTTTCAGGTTATATATAACGACGTTCCTGTTCAATCTTATCTAGCTTATCCTGATGATCAAAATTTCATACCAGAGTCAGAATTTATGGGAATGGATGATAATTTCGATTATGATGAGAATATATACAATGTTCGAAGCGAAGAATATGACATACACCCAGGCGTAAGCTTTACAGAAAAGCCTACTGTAATATGTCGTAACTTCGGATGCACTAAATTAAACGACAGAATTACACGTACATTCCTATTCAACAGCCTTTCAAATATGTTTATGACAAACGCACATTCTCGTTTGTATATTTGTGAAGCAGACCCTTTTTCTCGTAGTTGTTTACAATCAGGTATTTCTTTCCCTGTAAGATCTGGTATTGCTAATGCAATAGTAAAAATACCAAAGGCTTCAATATCTCAAGTAAATCTCTCAACAGGATTATCAAGAGCTACTATTGGTATTACTTATGAGATGTTAGTCAATGGAATTGATCGCATATGCGAACCAACAGTAATGGATATTTCTGTTCCAAATAATTCCCAAGCTGTTTTATCCAACAGAGAATTTTCTTGCAACATGACAAGTGATGGTATGTCTAATTTATCACTTATGTTCAATATTGACTATATTGATTTAGATTATGGACTTCTTGGTGGATATTATTCTTTAGGAATGCAAGGACCTACCACAGGAAGCGGAACAGGGTATGCTTTATTCAAAACAGAATTTACTTCTAGAGGAATGAAATATAATATTGGTGAAAAAACAAATCAAAAGTTAGATAATGTCATTAAGCCTGGAGAATATTCTGTTGAAGCTTTGAAAAACTAATGGAAAAATTGATATTAGTTGTTGATGATGACGATATGTTACGCAAAACATTAGCTCAAGGATTGCGTAAAGAGGGGTATGTTGTTATTACAGCAGAATCTGCCGAGTTTGCCCAGCAAATTTTAGAAAGAGTATATGTTGATGCTATAATATTAGACCGTATGATGGCCGGTATGGACGGTTTAACCTTTTTAAAACAATTACGTTCCAATAATAATTTTACACCAACAATTATGCTTACAGCCATGTCTGGTGGCGAAAACACTATAGAAGGTTTATATGTTGGTGCAGATGATTACATATCTAAACCATTTCATCTAAAAGAATTGGTATTACGTTTAAATAATGTTTTAAAAAACAAACCTATAACATACAAACCTACCTTGCCAGAAGGGTTATTTTTAATTAACGAAGATTTTTTTGTACAACCAAATAGTTCAACACCTAAAAAATTATTATCTTTATCTAATGAGGAGAAAAAATTATTACAGGAATTATTAACCCCTATAGGAAATACTGTTACTGCAACACCAATGGTAGCAAAACGCTTGCGTAATAAAATAAATGAGTTATTATCAAATATAGATATAGTAACAGTTCGTGGAGAAGGTTATAAAATAATAACAAAACGGTAAACATTATGAAATTAGCACCTAAAAGTTTTTTAACACGTACTATCCTCATTGTATTAATACCTTTGGTGTTATCTGAATGCATAATTGCAAACGCTTTCTTTGGTCATCATTGGAGAAGAGTACACGCAACTCTAGCTCGTACTTTAGCTGGGGAAATAACTACGATGATGCATTTCTTAGATAATGGCGACAAACAATCTGTAGATATGTTAGCACACGATATAGGTATAAACGTCTCGATACACAGCTCTTTAAATCGTCCTAGCAAAAAT
>JAKSTE010000041.1 GCA_024402735.1 Alphaproteobacteria bacterium | reverse complement strand
GAAACTAATCAACCTTTTCCGGTACCAGATGGATTAACATTTATGCGTGTAAATCGTAGTAATGGTGTAGCTGCATCTAAAGATCCAAACGGTATAATTATCACAGAAGTTTTTAAAGAAGGGCAAGGTCCAAATCCTGCTCCAGAAAAGACAGAAAATATATCTGCCCCTATGGTTGGTGGAATATTCTAAATCAAGCTATTTTTATAATATTTTTTACTTTTAATTCTTAATTATTGACCGTGTTTATGGTAAAATAATAAGCATTAAAAGGAGCTTTTATGTTAGCTGATTTTTTATTACATCATGGTTTTAGTTGGTTTGCTAGTGGATGGACTCGTTTTGGTGCCGCTTTTGGTATGGCTTTTATGATGATGATTGTGTTTGGAGGTAGTTTTGTAAGAGCTATGCGTCGTTGGCAAGGTAAAGGTCAGCCTATTAGTGAAAATGTTCCTTTAGAACATCAGAAAAAAGCTGGTACACCAACAATGGGTGGAATTTTAATCTTAGTATCTGCTTTTGTTTCGTCTATTTTATTCATGCAGATAACAAATCCTGTTGGATGGATTGCTTTGGGTGCTTTAATTGCTTTTGGAATAATTGGTTTTCTAGACGATTACAAAAAAGTTACAAGCCAATCTAAAAAAGCTTCTAATGGATTATCTCCATCCATGCGTTTGGGATTAGAAGCTATATGTGTTGTTGTGCTAACTTATTTTATTAATAGAACAATGCCTTCTTATGTCCCTAATTTATCAATAATTTTAGGTTCTTTTATAGTATGGCCATTGGACACAATAAATGTTGGATATCTATATGGTATACCTCTAACATTAGGTTTCTTATATTACATATTTGCATACTTCGTAATTTGCGGTTCTGCTAATGCTACAAATATTACAGACGGTTTAGATGGTATGTTGTCTAAATTGTACATACCTGTATTAATCGTTTTAGTTGTTGCTCTTTATGGTGCAACTAGAATTGGTTTTATGGATACGGTTATGTTTTTACCAAAAACAGAAGCTTTGTATGGTGTAATAGGTGCAGTATTTGGAGCTGTAGTTGGATTTTTATGGTTTAATTCAAAACCTGCTTCAATGTTTATGGGAGATGTTGGTTCTTTAGCTCTTGGTGGTTTTATGGGAACTGTTGCAATGTTATTAAAATCAGAAATCATAATGTGTGTCGCTGCAGGTATGATGGTAATAATATTGCTATCTTCTTTTGCACAAACAATGTTCTTTAAGATTACTCGTAAATTAACTGGTGAAGGAAAACGTATATTCTTACGTGCTCCATTACATCATCATTTTGAAGAATTAGGTTGGCCAGAAACAAAAATAGTAGAAAGATTTTTTATAATATCTGTTTTGTTTGCTGGACTAGCATTGTTACTGTTGAAGTTTGCATAATGGAAAAATAAATATGATACGAATAACTCGTGGTGAAGAAAGTAGATTAACAAGTTGGTTCTTTGAAATCGACCGTGGGTTATTAGGCGCAATATTATGTTTGGTTGCAGTGAGTATCTACGCAATGATTTCTGCAGGATCAGCACAAGCAGCGCGTATGAATCCTCCTCAACCATGGTTTTATTTTTTAATAAAAGCTTTACCAGCTTATTTTGTAGGTGTTGTTGCTCTGTTTGCTACAAGTATGTTAAATACAAAACAAATTATTAGGGTTTCAATTATAATTTTAATTTTAGGTGCAGTAGGGTTGTTAACAACAGTTGCACATCCTGTAATTATGAAAGGAAGTGCACGTTGGGCACATTTTGGAAGTTTTAGTTTTATGCCAGCTGATATTTTAAAACCTGCGTTTATTATGTTAACGGCATGGTTTTTATCTAAGATGCACGAAAAATTTGGAGAAGATATTATTGCTAATAAAGAAGCTTGGAAAGCAAAAATATTAAGTTGGTGGCCATATTTAATTATATTTGCTGTGTTCGCAGGTATTATTTTGCTTCACCCTGATTTAGGAACTTTCTTATTATACTGTGGCGTATTGTTTGCAATGTTGTTTGTTGCAGGATTGCCATTAAAATATATACCTTTAATTGGTTTGGCTGGTGCTGGTGTTGGAGCTTTTGCATTACTAACTATGAGTCATATTCAGGAACGTGCTAAACATATATTCCACGTAGAACCATATTCTCAAGCATGGTATTCAATCAATTCTATAAAGCATGGTGGATTGCTTGGTAGTGGAGACGAAGCTTTTGTAAAAGATACGTTGCCTGAATCTACAAACGACTTTGTGTTTTCTGCTATAGCTGAAGATTGTGGAGCAATTGTTGCTTGTGCTTTGGTATTGTTTCTATTGTATATATTGTTGGATTTAATTAAGAAAGCTGTTCATGCAAGAGATCATTTTGTTGTTTATGCAATAACAGGAACAGCAGCTTTGTTTGGTTTACAAATATGCTTTAATTTAGCAACAGCATTACATTTATTTATAGATAAGGGAATGACATTACCGTTTATATCTTATGGTGGTGTGTCGTTTGTTTCTTTCTGTGTTTTATTTGGAATGTTATTAGCTGTTATGCGAGAAGAAGAATGGAGTAGATAAGGGGGCAAATATGAAAATATGGATTGCAACAGGTGGAACAGGTGGACATGTTTTTCCTGCTCTTAGTGTGGCTACAGAATTAGTAAATCGTGGGCATAAGGTAACTATATCTGCAGATGGTCGTGTAGTAAATATGGTTCGTAATGGAAAACCACAAGCAGCAAAGTTTGCTTTTATATGGGCTTCAGGAGTTGGTGCTAAAAGTCGTATTAAACAAGCTATAGCTTTATTTAAGATAGCAGTATCTTCTGTTTTATTAATATTGAGATTTGTTTTTGCTAGACCAGATAGAGTAGTTGCTTTTGGTGGATATGCTTCTGTGCCAGCTGTGTTTGCTGCCCATGTGTGGAAAATACCAACATATTTACATGAACAAAATGCAGCTATAGGACGTGCTAATAAATTTGCACTACGTTGGGTAAAAACATTGATGACAAGTTTTATATCTGTAGCTGGTTTACCATCTAATTCTAACATGAAAGTTGTTTATACAGGATTACCTGTGCGTTCAGACTTTATAGATGCAGCAAAAACACCTTTAAAACATGAATTAAAATTATTAGTTACAGGTGGTTCTTTAGGAGCACAAATATTGGATGAAATAGTACCTGTTGCTATATCTGAAATGAAAAATAAAAAAATATTTGTTACACATCAAACTCGTCCAGAGAATGTAACTAAATTACAACACTTTTATGCAGAACATAAGATACACGCAAATGTATTATCTTTTATACGAGATATGGCGTCATCTATTATAGATGCTGATTTAGTTATAGGTCGTAGTGGAGCAAGTACAGTTATTGAATTAGAAACTGTAGGTAGACCAGCTATATTGGTTCCTTTAAATATTAATCCAGACCAAGCGGCTAACGCAGAAGCTTATGCAAAACTTGGTGGTGGGTTTGCAATACCACAAGAAGAGTTTTCTGTTAAATGGTTATCTTCAACATTAGATGAGTTGTTTGATAATCCTTCTCGTTTAGATAAGATGGCAGAAAAATCATATGTACCAAACACAGCTGTTACAAAAATAGCTGATACAGTAGAACAGCTATAATTAGTTATGAAGAAGATATTATTTTTGTTTTTAGTGTTGTTTACAACTTCTGCAAATGCAGAAGTGCTTGATTTAAACATAGCATTGCAGAACACGTATAGAGCGTGTGCAGAAATAGATGATAATCTTCATGAATTAAAAGTATTAGCTGGAGTAAACACAGCAGTGACGGCGGTTGGAACAGCAACTGGAACAGGTGCGATCGCCACAGGCTTTGTAAAACAAAAAACAGATAAAGAAATAGAAGAGTTAGAGAAACTGTTAGCAGAGTTAGAGAGATTGTCTAATGAGTATACAGGAACAGAACCAACAAATGCGGACAAACAAGCATTTTTAAAAGAGTTTGAATCAGGTTATGAAGAAGCATTAAAAGATAAAGCTACTACCCAGAAACAAATAGAAGAATTAACAGGAAAAAGTAAAAAATTAGGTAATTGGAGAACAGGTTTATTGGCTGGTAATACAGCGACTAATATAGCAGG
>JAKSTE010000040.1 GCA_024402735.1 Alphaproteobacteria bacterium | reverse complement strand
CTTTGCTATAAAACAGGTAATAAACAAACAAAAAATGAAAAAGACTCTTTTATAAATACTCATACGATCTAATTAGTACCAGATTGCAAAGCCTCTAACTCTTGTGTTCTTTGTATAATCTCTTCCTGCCATTTTGGCAAAGTTACTTTATAAGGATTATCATAAATTACTTTTTCCTCAACAGCCGCCGGATTTGCTACTGTAGCACTAGGAAAACTCACCGGTTTTATTTGGCCATCCCCACCATATTGATTAACATAAGCCTCATACATAGAATCTATATACCCGGCACAAGAAGAAGCATAATTATGTTCTGGTAATGTTGATAACTGTATCATAACAGCAGGTCTAATATCTGACAAAGATGTGTCTTTACAATTATTTCTTGCCAAACATTGTGCTGAAACAAGAGACCAAACAACCTTTTGACAATCTTCAGTAGTTAAATCAGCCCCTTGCACGTACACAGCTTGTGGCATACGTTGGTTATAAGGAGAATTTGGGCTCCAAAAAGGGTTTGACGAATAATTTTGAACATTTTGTATTTGCCCATAATTTGAAAACAAAGAAGAAGCATACACAACAGGTTGTGATAAAAACACTATAAAAAGCAAAACAATAAAACGCATAGAAATTATCTTCATTACTCTCTTTTATGCAAATTAAAACGGTGCAAAAGGTACATACTTTTCCTTCTTGTACCACCCCCAAATAACAGATAATAAACAACTCAATAACATTGATATAGCCAAACCAACGGTTCCTAGCCATATACCTCCTGCCCCTAACAATTTTATATCTCCCATACCAATTGGGGCAAAATCTTGTTGTTTACGCAAATGTTCAAAAATAAAATTCACAATTATTCCTAAGCAATAACCAATACTACCACCTATAATTGCATCTGATATAGTTACACACCACCAAGGAACAAAATTTGTTATTAACAACCCAGCAAACAAAAAAGGAATCAAATACACATCCGGGATAATCCGTCTACGCAAATCTGTAACAGACATACGAACAGCACAGAAAACAGCTCCCAATAAAACTAATAAAAGCAACACATAAAAAAACATTTTTCCCCCTTGCCTTTCGATTCGTTTTTATGATACAATTATACACAACTAAAAAACAAGGGATTTTTAATATGAGTAAAGGTTGGGATGGCTCTATGCTAAAAAAATTAAAATCTCTAGTAGGTAAAGGTTTATCTACTTCTGAGATGGGTAAAAAATTAGGAATGTCAAAAAACGCTGTTGTTGGGAAGTTGAACCGCCTCGGTTGGAACACAAAAGCAACAACATCAACTGATAAAAAGAAAAAAACTACACAGACACAAAAAACTGCAAAAAAAGAAACTTCTACAAAAACAACCACAAAAACTACAAAAAAAGTTACTACAAAAACGGTTTTACCAAAAGCAAAAGAAACAACAAAAAAGTCTCAAAAGAAAGTTGTTTCAACAAAAACAAAAGAAAGCACTCCTAAAACAGCTTCTCGTAAAACAAATAAAGATTTAGCATTACATCAACGTTTAATTCAACACGCTTTACAAATGGCGAATTTAAAACCAAATCAGTGCAGATGGCCTATTGGAGATCCTGACACAGACAACTTCCATTTTTGTGGGGAACAAGTTTTCGCTGGAAAACCATATTGTTACGAACATTGCAGACAAGCATATCAATTTACGCCACCAAAGAAAAAATAATAGGATATAAAAGATGTCTGGAGAGAGAAATTTTTTCAAAGAATCACATAATGGTAATTTAATAGTACGTGAGTTTGATATACAAGGTAATGTTATCATCGGTTATTACGATGTAAAAAATTCCAAATTAGTGTTTGTATTAGATTGTTTAATAAACTCTTTGAAACCAAATGTTTTGTTAATCATAAATCCAGACGGCAACAAAAAATGGGACGAAATAATATCTAATACATACAACGCAAACTTAGAAACAATCAGACCTAAACAGGATAACAAATATCAAAAGTTAGACATAGAATATTCAGGTTTATCCGTATATGATAGTTTAATAACAGCGTTCGTAAACAATGAAGATTTGACAGCACAGTTGCAAGATTTAAATATTGTGAGAAATTCTGCTATTAGGCATTCAGCCTTATCTCGTTTGACTACAGCTAACGAAATTATAACTAAGACAAATACAACCATTTTAAAGACAAAAGAAATTATAGAAAAGACACAATCTACACTTAAACAATTAAAAAATAAATTGGTTTCAGAAAAGCAATCTATAGGGAAAAAGCCCACGAAACAATCTGCCGCCAAAATCTTACGTCTTGAGTCGCAAATCGAAGCTGCTGAATTAAAATTACATAAAGCAAAAAAAAGATTGCTTAACGCTCAAAAACGCTTAGATACGGCTACCGCAGAATCTGATCAAGCAACCCTTCTTTTAAATGCACAATCAGATATCAAACAAGCGGATCCGGCAGAATCTCAAAAATCTTTTGATATTGATTATGAGGACCAAACTGATATACAACCACTATTCAAAGAAGATCCCCATATATTAGATGAGAACAATGCTTTTAAACCAGTTTCTTTTAATACTCAACAAACAGATCTATCTGAGTCTGCTACAGCAGAAGAAGATTCTTTTGTTTTAGAATCTTCTTCCACAAAAGAGCCAGAAGAACAACATACAGAAGACACTTTTTCTTTTGCCGTACCAAACTTAAATCAATTAAGTTCTATTCTTGAAGAAAAAGATCAAGATGAACAGAAACTAAATACAAATGACATACAAAAACCTATTTTAGAAACATTAAATGAACCAAATTTAGAAAGCAGTAATAACACTGTATTTAACGAAACAACTAGTACTAGTTTGCCGCCTGTATTAGATTCCATTACACCAATAATTACAAAAGAAGATATAAAAGAACCTATTACAGAAGAAAAAACTTCACCTGTTATAGAAAATGACACAAAAGAAACTATAGTACAACAAACACCTTCTATCAAAGAACATCAGAAAAAAAACACTATTGTGTATTATATCCTGTTAACGGTATTGATTGTGTTATCTATATTTACTTTATTGTTGTATCAAAAACATATAACAAACGATACTCTTCCTATATTGGCTGCAAAAACATCAACAAGTACTCAAACTGTTACCGTTGAAGAATCAAATAAAGCTGATATTTTGCCAGCTGACACCACTAATATCGTAATTGAATCCGACTCAACTTCAGTAAATATGGATGTCTCCGAAAATAATTCTTTTATAGATGAAGATTCTGATAGTGACTATATTGAAGAAGAGTTAGATACACCACAAGAAGAGCCAAATATAACAGAAGCCCCAAACGACCAACAACGTCTTGAAGAAGATCTTGTTACAGAAGAAGAAACCTCTGTAGAATCTTCTCCAATGGTAGAAAAGCCTATATACAATGTATCTGTAGATTCCGTATCTGATGATGATGTGTTTTTAGACGATTTTTCAAATGAAGAATATTATGAAGAATAAAAAAACGTTATATTTAACATATAACGCTTTTTTATTAACTTATGATAGTAATTATTGTTTTTCTATTATAACAACAGCTGCAGAATAATTATCTTGATCGGTTAAGCTTAGAAAAACTGTCGTGTTATCACCTGCAATCTCTTTTAAAACTGTTTTTGCCCCCCCTGTTATTACTAATTCTGGTTGGCCATTGTCATTATGTATAACAGAAATGTCAGAAAAAGATATATTATCACTAAACCCTGTTCCTAAAGCTTTTAAAGTCGCCTCTCTAGCAGCCCAGAAATTAGCTAAATGCTTCTCTGCTTTAGCATTATCTGCCTCGGCATATTCTAATTCTTTCTTTGTAAAAATGCGCTGTTTCTTAAAAGCAGACCAATCTAAAAACCTATCGCTTTCCACTAAATCAATCCCTATTCCGACTATCATGGTATCCTTCCTTATTTACATGCGTATATATACTAGTATTTAACCGATTCGTGCAAGAGAAAAAATAAAAAACATTGTAATATTTTCTAAAATTTAATAGACTTTACGTAACTTTTAAATCGTACGGGGTGTAGCTCAGACTGGTAGAGTATTTGCATGGGGTGCAAAGGGTCGCAGGTTCGATTCCTGTCACCCCGACCAATAAAATAAAAAATTATTAAAACTTATATTGGCCACTAAAATTTAATATTAATAATTTGATTTTTTACGTTTTTTATATAAAATGTACTCCATATATTTTAGTATATTCCTAAAACAAAGGAGAATGAATTATGTTTACAACAGAAAAGCTAAAAACATTCTCTTGGATTAATGTAGGTAATCCAGATCACGTAGATTTTGAAAAATTATTAACAGATTACAAAATAGACGAAGATACTATTTCTGATATTTTAGATCCTGATGAACAACCTAGGCT
>JAKSTE010000004.1 GCA_024402735.1 Alphaproteobacteria bacterium | reverse complement strand
CAGCCAAAGGTTCTGAAGTCTCTGTTGCAACCTCTGGTAATAAATCTGGATGCCATTTTACAAACTCTGTTTTTTTACCATTGATTAACTTACCGTATCTATCTTCTACATAGTCAACCAACTTTGGTGTAATATGACGTCCACCATTTATGAACGCAGAATATCCTAACACTAATTTCTCCAATGTTGTTTCACCAGATCCCAAAGCTAAAGATTCATTAATTCTGCTCGAATCTAAATCTTTTGGATACACACCAAAACGTTGTGCTGTATCTATTGCTGTACGAACACCTATTTGTTCTACCAAACGTATTGTTGGTACATTACGTGAAGTCTCCAAACTAAAACGTAAAGGTATATTACCTAAAAACTTCTTATCATAATTTTCTGGTTTCCATTCTGTATCATCTTCTTTCCAACCAACAATAGGTGCATCTAATATCAATGTCTCTGGAGAATAACCTTGTTCCAAAGCGGATAAATATATGAAAGGTTTTATTGTTGAACCAATTTGACGATAAGCCTGTGTTGCTCTATTAAATGCACTTTCACGGAAAGAACGACCTCCGCTCATAGCTAAAACACGACCTGTATGAGGGTTAATAGCTATAATAGCACCTTGTAATTTTTGAGCACTATCCGGTTTATTTAAATTAAAATTATCTAATTCTTTATTCAAAGCAGCAGATGCGGCACGTTGTAATTCTGGAACAATAGTTGTTTTTATATACAACCCATCGTTATATAAAGTTTCTCTACCTATTTGTTCTAGTAATTGACGACGTACATCTTCAGCAAAATATTGAGAATCTGTATCCATTTGTTCTGTAAAACCAGAATTAATATTTAATGGTTCAGCTGCCGCTAAATCAGCAGCTTCTTTAGAGACATAACCATCATCTACCATTCTACGTAAAACATAATTTCTACGTTCTACAGCACGATTTCTATCATTTGGAGCCTTTGGTAAGGAAGCCAAAAATGCACATTCTGACAAACTTAAATCTTTAATTGGTTTATTAAAATACATCAATGCAGCAGAACCAACACCATAAGCGCGGGCTCCTAAGAATATTTGATTTAGATACAATGTCATAATATGTTTTTTAGAAAAGCTTCTTTCTAAACGCAAAGCAAGTATAGCTTCTTTTATTTTTCTAGAAATTGTTCTATCAGAATTTAAAAAGAAATTTTTTGCAACCTGCTGCGTTATTGTTGAAGCACCTGTAAACTTTGTATCAAACCCAAACATACGCATAGCATTGTTTATACTTGCTCTTACAATACCTTGTACATCTATACCAGGGTGAGCCCAAAAGTTTTGATCTTCTGCAGCAATAAATGCATTCACTAATTGTTTTGGCATATCTTCAAAATCTATAAAAACACGTCTTTCTTCTGCATACTCTATTAACAAAGAACCATCTGAAGAATACAAACGCGTTGCAACAGGAGGAGCATATGTCGCCAATTTTTTATAATCAGGTAAATCGTTTCCATAAATTAAAATTAAAATAGCAACACTCGCTATGGCAGCAGTCACACACCAAAATAAACCATTCAGTATAAAAGAGGTAACTTGTCTTAATTTCATAAGATTAATTCTATGTTAAACAAATCCTATTTTCAATTAAATTTTAGCGTTGTTTCTGTTGGTTCTGCCAATACTTAACTTTAGAAATATATCCCTTAGCAAGTCCAACATCAAACTTTGGTTTTTCATCAAACAATTCTGCAGATTTTAATTTGCCTTCTGCATCTATCCAAATGTCTCTATTTGCTGGAACTACTTTGCTGATAGCATCTAAATTTGCAATAACATTTTCTGGTGACATACCGCCGGAATATCCCATAGGGTGTTTTCTATAAATTGGCTTTTCCCATTGTGCTGGTGATTTTCCGTTACCGCCAGATGCATCAAACAACAAAGAAAACTGCACACCCGTCTCATGCAATTTTTGCACAGCATCTTTTGTATTATCGTTATATTGGATAATAAATTCATGTTCTGGGTGATTTGTAATTAGTTTTGCCAAAGGTTTTGGATTAAACTGTTCTGCAGTGGTTTTTGGCATATTCAATTGCCAACGATATATAACTGGTTTGTTCTGCCAATTTTTCAAGAAAAACCAATCTATTAATTCTGTAGCTATAACACCTTTGCAAAACATATTACACCATTCTGCATTTACGTGTACGGCTAATCTTGGGCCTCTGCCCATATTTACTGCTTCTTTAACAATATTATTAAACCAAGTATATCTTGGCATATCAAAACTTACTTTAGAAGGATGACACTGTACAGCTATTTCAACAAAAGGAGCCATACGACATAGTTTTACAATAGATTCTAAAGAAACGTGTTCTCGAGGGTCTGAGCATGTAACATAACGTAAATTCATCTTTAGTTACCTTCTTGTTTAGTGATAGATGTCCCTCTTCATCTATATGTAAATATGGTAATGTTTATTTTACTACTTGCAACCTTATTTTTTATTATTCAATCTTAACTGTCCGCAAGCAGAACCTATATCATTTCCACGTTCACGACGAATACGTGTATGTATACCATTTTTTATTAACATATCTTGAAATCTATGAACCGCATTACCAGAAGGAGATGCAAAATCACGTTCGTCTACACTATTCCAAGGAATTAAATTAACCATTACATTTTTACCATGTAATAACTTTGATAATTGATCAGCGTGCTCTGGTGTACAATTATATAGCTCTACCTCACCATCAGTATTTCTTTTACCTAACAATATATATTCAATCATTAACTGACGATTATGTGTTTCAGAAAATTCAAAAGCTGCATCCAAAACATCTTCTAACTTAAACATATTGTTTATTGGCATTATTGTTGAACGCAATTCATTTGTTGGTGCATGCAATGATATAGCTAAATTAATTGGTCTACCCCATTCATTTAATTCTTTAATACCAGGAACTATTCCACATGTAGATACTGTTATACGTCTCCAAGAAATATTTAAATCTTTATTAGCGCGTTCTAAAAATCCAATCACATTTTCTGTATTTCTTAATGGTTCTCCCGTTCCCATAACAACTATATGAGACACATCATTATTATTTGGATCACCATTAGGAAGGATACTCTTTTTTTCAAATCTATCTCCACGTAATTCCCATTGTGCTGTTAATACTTGGGCAAACATTTCATTAGGTGTTAAATTACGTTTTAAACCTAATAATGTACTAGCACAAAACTTACAACCCATTGCACATCCAGCCTGAGAACTTACACACACACTATTCCCATACGTTGTACGCATCAACACACATTCTATTTGTTCACCATCATTTAATTCTAATAAAAACTTTGTTGTCTGTTTGTCTGTGCTTTCTAATTTTTTAACTATTTTTAATGGTAATGTTTGAGCAGACTCATCTAATTTTTTACGTAAATCTTCTGGTAAATTTTTCATTACAGAAAAATCAGGAGCACCTCTCTGTAGCCATTCTCTTATTTGTTTAGAACGAAACTTTGGTAGTCCTAAATCTACTACGTATTTTTCTAATTCACTGTCTGTAAAGTTAAATAATATTGGTTTCATAATTTATATCTATCATCATTGATGATTATCATCGCTTTACGGCGTAATTGTTTCAACTGCTGATCTCCAATTGCAGAAGCACGCATATAAATTGCATTTTGTTCTATCATTTCATCTAGGTTTTGATATTCATCTGTTTTATTGGCTTCGCAAATAAGAACCGTAGATTTATCTTTTAATGGTGCCCATTTCATTACATCAAGTTCAGCAACACGCTCTCTCATATCTTGAGATAATTCATATTGTAAAATTTTAAACTTCTGTGGTTCACCACCCAATGTTTGAACCATTGTTATAGCATCGTCACAATCTTTAGGATCTTTTAATTGTTTATACACATCTTTTGGTATATCAACAACTCTAACCAAAGTTAATTCTACTGGCAAACCACGCTCACGTGCTAAATCAATTTTGGCTTGTTGTTTTTCTTTCTTTGTTAATTTTATCGTAGGTATTATTGTTTGACCCAACATAACGTTCCAACAAATATCACTTTTTACCCCCAACCTAGCCATGGATCTCATCGTAGGTGTTAATTCACCTAACTTCATTTTTTCTATTTCTTTATCAGCATCTTCATCTGTAGGTTTAACACCAAAATTAGACACATATTCTATTTTAATGTAATCATCAACAATGTTTTGAAATGCTTTCTGCATGTTATCTAAAGAATTGTTACCTTGTTTCGTCATCAACTTAACACGAGCAGTAACTTCATCATCTGTTATAGCATTACCATTAACAGTTGCTATTACGCTTGCACTATATGCAGGAATGACTGCTAGCAACATTATAGATAAACATACAATTATTTTTTTCATACTTCTCTCTCCCCATATTAATACTGCGTTCCATCTATACTAAATCCGAACTTAAACTGTACAGTTGTTCCTCCTCGATAATCTTCTTTAATTGCATTATCTCTACGATATTCAAGAGACAAATGGAAGCAAGGATGAGTATAGAATATTCCACCAGAATGACGTTGGAAAGTTTTTTCTTCTATATTGTATGTAGAATTAAATCTAACTCCCCATCTATCTGTAAACTGCATTCCTACTCCACCAACAAATTCATTCGTTTTATTTTCAACATAAGTTTCGTCTATCTGTTCAGAATTCCATATATGACCAATATTTAAATAATATCCACCCTTACCTATTCTTGCTGTGTTTTCCATATGCTTTAAAGATGCCTTTTTCTTTCCTACACGCATACGTGAAGCTATATTAAATAAATCAGAATATTTATAAGAAATTCTTCCTACATAATCTGATGCTCCATCATGGAAACCACTATCATCTAAAGTTTCTTTATCTTTTGTAAAATCGTAAGTTTGACCAATAAATACTTCAACATCATTATTCTGGTTATATGCTGCCCAACGAAGTCCATAATCAGCAAAGTTACCATTTTCCCAAACATCTAATCCAGAAAATCTATTATCCGAAAATAATATAGCATCTGATAAGAAACGACCTGCAGAATCATTATCTAAAGCAAATATTTTATTATCTGTTTGTTGCATAATTGTTAATCTTGCACGTGGTTCTATAATATGAGTCCAAGTTTCTGTTGCATTAAATAATGGCAAACTCCATTCTACATAACCACTTGGTAGGAAACGTGTTTTAATACCATTATATAAAGTACCATCATTCAATTTTGTATCTTGGAAATTATAAATATCATATCTTGTAGATAAACTTGCTGTTATACGATTTCCACCCCACAAAGTCCATGGAGAAACAACACGAGCTTCTCCTACCAAACGCTGATTTGAGAAACCTTCCCCGTCTATAGCCATACCGTCTCCGGTAAGAGTTAAATATGTTTCTTTAAAGAAAGGATTTGTTTTATAAGTACCACGGATATGAGGTAAAATATTTCCAGATGGAATAGCTTGATGTCTTGATGCCTGACGCAATTCTTGGAAGAAATGA
Organism: Alphaproteobacteria bacterium; assembly: GCA_024402735.1. Classification (GTDB taxonomy): domain Bacteria; phylum Pseudomonadota; class Alphaproteobacteria; order Rs-D84; family Rs-D84; genus Enterousia. The sequence continues at coordinate 16,983 of JAKSTE010000004.1, read as the reverse complement.
GCATCAGTGAAAACATATCCTGATTTACCAAACAATTCCAAACTAGCACCAGAATCTAAATAAGGTTCATCATTATAGAAATTATATTTCTGCAAATAAGTTTTATCAGAAACTCTTTGTACAAATACGTTCGCTCTTAATTTTTCACCAAGTTCTATTGTATCGTTATTAAACAAATGCCAACGTTGTACACCAGCTTTATTCTTTGTATAAGAAGCTTTAGTTCTAAACTCAGAATGAGATAAATTTAATCTATGTTCTCCTTGGAACAAAGGATTTTCATTTGTTAAATACGATAACGTCGCAGTAAGATCGTGGTTATCTGCAAAATTAATGTAGATAGGCACATTTATTTGAGTACCCATATCATTTGTAGAATTCATATTAGGCATTAAAATACCTGATTTGTATTTTACACTTGGATCTGGCATAGCGAAATAAGGGAAATAGAAAATTGGAACTTCTTCAGCTATCCATAAAACAGGATTATGAAAGTACAACATATGACTTTCACTATCATGATTGATAGTTGTACTTGTTATTTCCCACGCATGTCCAAATTCATCACATTTATCACAAGCTGTAAACAAAGAGGATTTTGCTATAGTTTCTGTAGATGTGCGTTCTACTTCTTCTGCATTTATATAAACATTTTGACCAAGCCATATTTCTATATTTTTAGCTTTTGCTAGATCTGATGTTTTAGAAAAGGATGTTTTATCCGCTACCATCTTTTGCCCGGAAGCATTTACAACCTCAGTTTTACCAGATGTTTTTATATCGCCTGTTTTTGTGTTATATATAATTTTTTGAGACGTTACTGTTTTTGCTTCTTTTTCATTAACACCAATAGCCATAGCACTAGATGCTATGAAGCATAATAATAAAGAAAATCTTATATACTCTCTCATCACTTTCTTATTAAAGCACCAAATAGTAATCCTAATACAACGAATACACTGGCTGCTAAAATTCCCAAATCTGTTACACTAGACATCATATTTGATGCAGACATAAAACCAGCCATAACAACAGCCATACCACAAACAGCCATTGCAGGTGCAAAACTTACACGTCTACGCAATAATGATGTACGCAATAAAATCAATGTACACAATATTGTTACTATTAAACTCATAAACGGATTTAAGCATCTTGTATACATTTCCGTCAATGTTAATTTATGATGTCTTACATCTTCTTGTGTTAGTAATCCATTTAATAATTTTCCAGTTGATATACGACGGACTCTAAAACCTTCATCCTTATCTTTTGAAGCTAAATTTAAATCCATATCAAAGCTATCAAAAGTTCCTATTGTATATCCGTTTTGTCCATCCATTTGCAAAGAACCGTTATCTGTTACAATAGATAATCCTTTATCTGTAGAAACTAATTTACCACGTTCTGCAAATATTAAGATCTTAGATTCTTTCTCTCTTTGATCCGACAACATCACTTGATTTAAATCATTACCAGCAACATTATCAACATATACTACTAATCCATCCGCCAATTGTGTAAAAGCAGACTCTTGTAACTTCATGTTTGCTAAACCGTATCTTAAATCCCACTGTGTGTTATAAAAAGATGCTTGGCTTAATGGAACTAACCATATATTCAATATTAAATGCAAAATTGTAACAACAGCAGCCAAATTAATAGCCGGTCTTGCTAATTGCCATGGCGACAAACCAGAAGACATCATTACCGTGACTTCGTTCTCTGATATCATCTTACTGTATACAAACATAACAGATATAAACATTACAAAAGGTACGATGATAGAAATAATAAAAGGTATCATTAACGATATTAAATGAACAAAATTACCAAAACTTACACCATAATTTATTAAAAATTTCATCATAGACATGACGTACATCATCCATGCTAAGCCCGTAAAAATAAGCAATAGCATTATAAATATTCCTAACATCTGTTTTTGAAAATATTTCGTGATTATCGTCATGTTAGTGAAGTATAAAGCTCAAAACTATAACCGTCAAGCAACAAAGCTCATTTTAAATAATCTTCATTATTTTTTGTAAATATAACTTGATTTTTTACGATTCGCCTACAATAATAATGTGTGTTCTTAAAAATAAGTTTTAAGGGCGGGGTTGAAAAACCCCGCCTTTATAAATAAAAGACAAACATAGGAGAAAACAGATGTCTTTTGAATCTATGCCTCGTCAGGATTTGTTATTAGCCATTGATTCTTTGGCTCAAGAAAAAATGATAGACAAAGAAACAGTTATTGAATCATTGGAAGCGGCAATAGCAAAAATTGCAAAGCACAAATATGGTGAAGAATTTAATATCGTTGCCAATATAGATAAGAAAAATGGTTCTATACATGTAAAACGTTTATTTGATGTTATTGAATCTCCAGAGGCTATGGGTGAAGAATATGATGCAAATACCATGCTTACTGTTGCTCAGGCAAAAAAATATGCAGAAGAACCTAAAGTTGGTGACATTGTAGAAGATGCTTTACCAGAACCAGAATTTGGTCGTATGGCTTTCCAAACAGCTCGTCAAATCATGACAGCTCGTGTTAGAGACGCAGAAAAAGGACGTCAATTCGAAGAATTTAAAGATAACATCGGTGATATTATCAACGGTGTTGTTAAACGTATAGAATTTGGAAACGTTTTCGTTGATATAAACGGCAAAGCAGAAGGTTATATAAAGAACACAGAATTAATTCCAGGCGAACGGTTGGCTGTTGGTGATCGGGTACGTGCTTTGATTATGGATGTTACACGTTCTAACTCAGGTCCACAAATATTCTTAACAAGAACACATCCTATGTTTATGGAAAAATTATTTGTTCAAGAAGTTCCTGAAATCTATGAAGGTATTATCAAAATTAAATCTGTTTCACGTGCTCCAGGCTCTCATGCAAAAATCGCTGTTGAAACACAAGATCCTTCAATCGATGCTGTTGGTATGACAGTTGGTATCAAAGGTACTCGTATACAACCAGTTATCAATGAATGTCACGGAGAAAAAATCGACGTTATATTATACTCCGAAGATCCTGCAGTATTTATCGTTAACGCTATGCAACCAGCAAAAGTTGCAAAAATCATCGTTGATGAAGATACTCATACAGCAGCCGTCGTTGTAACAGAAGATCAACAATCTTTAGCTATCGGTCGTCGTGGTCAAAACGTTCGTTTAGCTTCTCAATTAACAGGTTGGAATATCGATGTTATGAGTGAAACAGAAGAACAAGAACGTCGTGCAAAAGAATTCAAAGAAAAGACAGACTTGTTTGTAGGCGCTTTGGACGTTGATGAAATGATAGCTCACTTGTTAATAACAGAAGGCTTCAGAACAATCGAAGAAATCGCATTCGTTGCACAATCCGAATTGGAATCAATCGAAGGCTTCAACCCTGAATTGGCTATTGAATTACAAACAAGAGCAAAAGCTTATTTAGAGAAAGTTGAACAAGAATACTTCGACAACGGTCATAAAAATGGTATGACAGACGATTTATTAAAGTTCGACTTTATTAAACGTCCTATCATTAATAAATTAGGTGAAGCTGGTATAAAAACTTTATCTGATTTGGCAGACTTGGCTTCAGACGAATTAGTAGAAATTCTTGGTGAAGACACAATGTCAGAACGTTTAGCAGAACGTGTTATCATGAAAGCACGTGAACTTGCTTATGGTATTGTTTCTGATGAGGAATAAAAATTAACCAAAGGTTGAATTATGGCAACATTAACACTTGGAAAATCTGTAACTATAGATGCTGTACAAAGCAAAAAAGGCGATGCTGTTTTTGTTGAAAGACGTCGTCGTGTTGTTACACCTGGTAGCAACGAGTTACGTGAAGAACCAAAAACTCCAGTACAAGCACACAATGCTTCTGATGAAAAATTGCGTGCTGTTCTAGCAGCTGCAAAAGCTCGCGATGAAGAACGTAGAAAACGCGAGCAAGAAGAAGAAGCCGCTAGATTAGCTAGAGAAGCAGAAATAGAACGTGAATCACGCGAATACGAACAAGTAAAAGAGCAACTAGCTCAACGTGAAAATAACAACGTTTCAGAAGTTCCTGATTTTCCTACAGAGACGAATAATCGTGAACAAAAAAGAAATAATGTTGCCCAACCTGTATATAACAACAGACGTAACAATAACGATGATGATGACGATGTACGCTCTTCTTCAAAACAAAATCGTTTCAAAAAAGATTTTAAGAAAGGTGGAAAAATATCTATTCACGATATCGTTATCGGTGGTGGCGATGATGACGACGATGATGAAATAGGTATTCGTGGAGCTAACCGTCGTAGATCAGAAGCTTCTTTAAAACGTTTTAGAGAAAAAGCTCGTGCAACATTTGCAGCACCACAAAAAATAGAACATGTTGTTACATTGTCAGATACTATAACAGTTAAAGATTTAGCCGCAGCACTTGCAGAAAAAGTTGGTAATGTTATCAAGAAATGCATGGAAATGGGCATGATGGCTTCACAAAACCAATCCATTGATGCAGATACTGCTGAATTAATTGCTACAGAATTCGGTGCTACAGTTAAACGTGTTGTTATAAAACCATATGTTGAAATCTTAGAACAACAACCTAATCCAGAAAGATTAAAACCACGTGCACCTGTCGTTACAGTTGTAGGACACGTTGATCATGGTAAAACATCTTTGTTAGACGCATTTAGAAACGCTAATGTTGTTGCTGGTGAAGCTGGTGGTATTACTCAACATATTTCTTCATATGAAGTAAAAACTAAAACAGGCCCAGTTATAACTTTCTTGGATACTCCTGGACACGAAACATTTACAGCTATGCGTGCAAGAGGAGCACAAATAGCAGATATTGTTGTTTTAGTTGTTGCAGCTAACGATTCTGTAAAACCACAAACAATAGAAGCTATACATCATATAAAGGCAGCAAAGGTTCCTTTCATTGTTGCTATTAATAAATGTGATTTACCAGAAGCAAATCCAGAAAGAGTAAAAACAGATTTATTACAACAAGAAGTCCAAGTAGAATCTATGGGTGGAGATATTCAATGTGTTGAAATATCCGCTAAAACAAAAATGGGATTAGACAAGTTAGAAGAAGCCATTTTGTTACAAGCTGAAATGATGGACTTAAAAGCAGACCAAGACATGTTAGCTTCCGCATATGTTGTAGAAGAAAAAATGGAAAAAGGACTTGGTGCTGTTGCAACAGTTCTTATGAGACAAGGTACATTGAATGTTGGTGACGTATTCGTTGTCGGTGAAACATTTGGACGTGTACGTGGATTAATTAATTCTAACGGCCAACGTGTTAAATTTGTTAAACCAGGTCAACCTGTAATGGTTCTAGGTTTGGAAGATGTTCCAAATGCTGGAGACGAATTACATGTTATGGAAACAGAAGCACAAACACGTGAAGTAGCCGCTTATCGTATTCAAAAAGCAAAAGACAAAGCTAACGCTATCAAACGTTCTTCTTTGGAAGAATTGTTTGCAAAACGTGATGAAACTAAGAAACTAACATTACCTGTTATTTTACGCGCAGACGTTCAAGGTTCTGTCGAAGCTATATCAGATATGTTAAATGGATTTTCATCGGAAAAAGCTGGCGTAGAATTGTTATCTGCTGGTGTTGGTCAAATTACAGAAGGCGATATCCGTTTAGCAACAGCTTCTGGCGCTATAATTATAGCATTTAATGTTAGAGCTGATTCTGCTGTACGTGACATGGCTCGTAATAATGGAATAAACATTCGTTATCATAGTGTTGTTTATCGTATCACTGATGAAATTAAAGAAATACTATCTGGTAAATTAGCTCCAGAAAAACGTGAAAACTTTATCGGTTACGCTGATGTTATTGCATTATTTACAGTCGGTAAAGGTATACGTGTTGCTGGTTGTCGTGTAACAGAAGGTACTATTAAGAAAACAGCTTTTGTACGTTTGTTACGTGATAACGTTGTTATTTATGATGGCAAAATAGGACAATTACATCGTGAAAAGAACGAAGTTCAAGAAGTTACTAACGGTGTAGAATTTGGTATGAGCTTTGATAAATACAACGACCTAAAAGAAGGCGATAGAGTTGAATGTTATGAAATTCAGGAAATTAAAACTGAATTATAAATAATAACGTTCGATACAAAACAAAAACCCCGAAGAAAAACTTCGGGGTTAATTTTTAAACTTTTATTATTTTAATTTAATTGTACTTTACCATTTGTAGCAATTATATCAGCACCTACTTCTATTTTACCACCGGCTTCTTTTACTAATAATTCACCCGCAGCCATTTCTGCAAAATCTATAGGATCAGAAACAAAAGCATCTAATTTTCCAGAAGCAACCCAAGCTAAATCTAATGCAGGGCATCCTGTTTCTCTAGCTGTACCTTCAATAATTGGACGAATACCTGTAGTGTTATAACCAATAGTTAATTCTGAAGCTTCCTGCAAATTAGAAACACGTATTTTCTCAGAATGGTATGTAGAAAATACATATGCACCATTACCTGCTTCAGCATAATATAGTCTTTCATCAATTGGTGAATATACTAAAGCTATTTTTGTTTCATCGTTTGTACGCAAAGCTAACGATATAGCAAAATGTGGATTTCCACGAACAAAATTAGAAGCACCAGAAAGAGCTAAAACAAATTCATCTCTTCCATCACCCTGCTTTGATACATCTGGTGTAAGCAAACCTGCAGATGGACGAACCAATTGTAAATCAGCCAAAATACTTTCTTCTATTCTGGCAGCAGCTTTAGCTACAAAATCACGAGCACTTTTTAAAGACTGTTGTAATTCTTCAACTTCACCAAAATCATGACGTAAACCACTTGCTGTATTTTGCAAAGCAGCAAACATCTTGTTTAATTCAGTTGAACCTTTTATCAACAAATCCATTTTGCTCTCCAAAATTAATAAGTTATATTAAAATTTAAAGCCAGCAAATTTGCTTTTGAAGTCTGCAGCACGTTTACCTTTTGCACCTTCGTTATTACGTTGGCCTGTCCATGCTGGATGATTCAAATTATCTGTAGACAAAACTAAATCTTTCTTAACAGAAGAATACATTTTTACTGTTTTTCCATCTGTTGTTGTAACGTTAATTTCGTGATATTCAGGATGAATTCCTTTTTTCATCTTCTTGTCCTTTTATTTTTATATTACTTTAATAGCTCGAAAATTATACCTGTATTTTTCCTAAAATCAAGCAAATAGTAGAAGTTTATACCGTTTAAACTGACAATTTAATACTGTCCTATACAACCAAGATACGAATTACCTGTAGATTCAATCACATTAACAAATCTATTTTGATTCTTACCAGCAAATAAAGCTAAAATTGTTCCTGCGTCAGTAGCTAACATATCCGAAACAATTGCTATAGAAGAATTCATTTTCTTAAAGAACCCGCTACTTGGATGTATCTCTGCCGCCAACAAACGATTTTCTCCGTGTAACTCTGCTCTTTTAGAAGATTCTATAACCATCAACTGACATTCAGCAGAAACAATTATCTTGTCTACAACAACAGCTTCTACACCTAACAATTCTCCCCACCAACCAGTTGATTCACAAAAAACAGGATAATAAATTGTAGCTTCTGGTCTTTCAGCCAATACTTTAGCTATATCGAGGTCCTCAACAATAATGTCTGGCATTATACCAGTCTCAGAATTTATGGCCTTACGCGCCAACTGGTAATCTACATCACCATTTGTTCTACGTGGCCAATAAAGAATCGGAACTTGTCTCATCAAGATTGATTATAACAGATTCGGATGTTATAAAAAAGACCACTATGTTAAATAAATGACTTGATTTTTTATTTTTTTAACTTTGTGAATATTTTCTTAGTGTTTTCAAACATTATTTTTAAGTCTTTTTTAGCTGTTTGATAGTATTTATCAGACACTTTCATCTTAAACAAGCTATTTACCAACTGAGGTATATAGTGCATAAACATGGCAAAAAACACACCTACAAGCGCTACTGTTATCAAGCTATCGTTGTGCATTAGCATGCCCTGAATCAAATATTCCGAATCACCTGTTTCAAATGCCGTTTGCAAAGCAGAAACCGATCCAGAATCACTAAAAGCACCATCTATAAACTTTACAGAAAACGTTAAAAACACCACCGTTATTGCTATTCCAATCACACCTTTTACTGTATCTTCAACCATTTTTTTAATGGTTTGACCGCCCTGTGGGAAGATAGCCCAGTTTTCTTTATCAAACAACCATGCCAACAACATCAATGGCAGCATTATTAAATCCATACTTAGTTTTATAAATATTTCTAAGAAGTAAAACGGAACAGGTAAAATGGCGAACAAATATAAAACAACTATTAACAAACCGATCAAAGCCATAGGTATGTTAAAACAAATTGGAACAGCATTCCAAAAAACTTTATGCATATGTTCTATTCTAAAGGCCGCATTCAACAAAGCCCAACCTGTGGCCATACCCATACCAGTAACTTTATGAATTTCTGCTACTTCACACATTAATTGATGACGTAAATGAGGAGAAAAAGCATCTTTTTGATCATTTACATTATTTGCATCTAAAACAGAACTCGCAACCATACATTCTGCAAAATCATTATTATCAGGCATTACATACTGCACAGATGTACCTAATGTGACAGCAGGATCTATAAAAACACTTGTTATTAGTCTAGGTAAAGGCATAAGCAATAAAGCAACTACAAAAACTATCTTTACTGCATAAGAACCAAATTTACTTAATACTTTTGCTCCATCTTGTAAAGTATTATCAAAATAATCTTTTGCTATACGCCATCCAACAAACAATATCAATATAGTAAATATAAGAGGTATTATTATTGTTCCTAAAGCAGAGTACACCTTGGGTAACAAGTGTGACATAGTTAACATTATTTCTGAAAACAATTGGCAAGACCAACATGTAGAAAAAAACTCTAATGCCTCTGTCATATCAGTTGGACCAGTTACATTTGCTACAACTCCTCCTATAACCAAACCTCCACCTAATGCAATCGCACCTATTGCTATCGGTCCTATGGCACCAGCAGAAAAAGGTATTAAAGCTCCCAACCAAACTAAAAATTTTTTTAAGAAATTCATGATTTTAATTATAACATAAAATGTAACTATTGTGCTATAATATATGTGAATAAAATCAGAGAGAATGAATATCTTGAAAAATAAGCTATCAAGACTGCTGCGTAGTATGCCTATTTTGTTAGGCATATTGCTGGTTTTCTGCACATTTCCTCATCAAGCACATGCAGATAGCATCATTGATGTTTTTAATTTAGCTCCTTTCGTACCATTAGTATTAAATGAACTGATGGAAGTATCCTCAAAAATATATGATTTTTTCCTGGGTCATGGCACAGGTATTATTTACATCCTCATATACATCTTTGTTGTTTTCAATATAGCTTTATATGCATTTAAAATGTTTTTACCTAAAGATTGGTTAGGATTTTTTGGATTCTCTGACGGTGGTGATTTATGGGCCGGCAAAGATATGGATATTATTTCTGTAATGACAACCATTGTTAAACCATGCCTGCGTGCCGTAATTGCTGTTGTAGTATTGTTACAAGTAAGACCAACTCTTGTTACAAAATATTTAGTTAATCCTTTTCTTAGTGTTGGTTCAGTATACACAGAAGAAATAATAAATTTTGTTAATAATTCTATTCCAACTGAAGACATTCCAGATTGTTCAACCAACAAACTACAAGAATGGGGAATCTCAAAAACTAGTTGTGAATTTTTAGTTCAACCTGTTTATGTAATTTCATATGAAAACAACAGAGTTATAAAACAAGGTTTTCATACGCTTAAAGAAGGTCTTAGAGGTTTAATGACCCTTATACCACGCGGTGGCAGAGATATAATGAATGTTATAACAGGGCTTATGATTATTGCCACATTTGTATCAGCTAATTTATTTATGGCATTATTAATCATTCAAGCGATATTTGATTTGTGTTTAGCAATTATAATGTATCCATTCAGTGTACTAGGATGGGTTGTAAAAAAATCCGACAAATGGTTAGATGTTTTACCTGTATTTAACCAGCTATTAGACGCTCTTAAAAATTTACTCACAGCTATGATTGGATGCGCTTTCATGTTATGCATTAATGTTGCATCTGTAAAAGCTCTATTAGGTCAAAATTACCATTATACTTTTGACAATATAGCTAATGGTGCTGCGTTATCTAATGTTCCTCAAGTTGAACATACAACTGAACTATTTGGAAATCATTCTTTAATATGGTTGTCCTCTTTACTAACAATATTCTTATTACATAACATTTTTGAAGCAACACGCGAAAGATTAAAAATGTATACATCTGGTACATCAACTAAGATGTATGACACTGTAATGAGTGACACAAAGATAGCTTGGGGTAAGGCAAAGGCGGCTCCAGACAAGGTAAAGAACATTATAAATATCGTAAAAAAGTTAAAGAAGTAAAATATTATGGAACAGTTTGCTTTTTCTTTAACAGATACCTTAATCCAATGTTGGACGTGTCCTATATTTGATAAATTGTTTGCTATAATATCAAATGCCGCTGGTGCTGTTTACGAAAAACTAACTTACATCTGTTTGGTAATATTCGTAATACTATTTATATTCTATATTTTTCATGCAGTATGGCAAAACACAAAATCTGATTCTCCAGATCCTTTGTATCAAAAAAGCATAAAACCTGTAATTATAAAATCTTTAATCGTATTAACTTTATTAACATTAGGTTCTGTAATTCCTCAACTAATTTCTAAAGTAACTTTTGAACCGGTTGCACAATTAACACTAGCTGTTTCTAAATCTTTATTACCTCAAGACTATGCCATTCAAGGGTTAACACAAACATCAACAATTACTTCAAAAGCTTTCTTTAGCTCTGAATTAAGAGACACCTTACTCACCCTTATAGAATCAACAGTGACTCAAAATCAAATTTATATAAAAATGGGTATAAATATTATAGATAAATCTTTTGCTTCAGGGTTACTTGGTATCGGTGCATTATGGAAAAACGTCATCATTTTCTTTATAGGATTATATTTAACATATAATTTCTTAGTGCTATTTATAAAATATTCTTTTTGTTTCTTAGATATTGTTGTAGCTATGGCAATGTTTGCATTTCTATTTCCTTTATCTCTTGTTTTATTCATATTTAAAGGAGCAGCAGATGCACCTTCTTGGTTAAGCAGTCTAGGTTCAAGCTTAGGTGGTGGGCAAATTAAAAAAGTTATTAATGCTATTGTTTCTGTTTTAGCATCTGTTTTGACATATACGTTAATCACTAGAATTATTAACGCTTTCTTTATAAGTCACAACGTTGATCCGACACAAATAGCTACAAGTTCGTTGTTCAATTTTAATTTGGACACAGAAGATTTAGCAACAATTGGTTTTGTGGGATGCTTAGTTTTATTATATGTCATCAAATTTATTGCTGATCAAATTCCAAAGATAACAGAAAAAATATTAGGAATATTTAATGTAAAAGTAGAAGACTCTATATCAAAAGAAGTTGGAGAATCTGTATTCCAATTAACTAAAAACGTAGGTAACGTAGCAAAACAAATTGCAACAACTATTATTACCAAAAAAGCAGCAAGCAAACCAGAAGCAGAAGCTCCAAAATCAGAATCACCAAAGCCAACAGAGAAAAAAAAGTAAATTATGAAAAAAATATTAATATCTTGGGCAATAAATGTAGGACTAGGTCTTGTACTACTTGGTATTGGTGTGTGGTATTTGTCTTCAATAATTGGAGATTCTTCTCTCACATATTCTAGTATATCTAGTTTCTTAAAACAAATTGGTGCTCAAAATGAAGATTTAGGTTCTGTTGGTGGTTGTTTCTTATGTGGTTATATACAACAACTATTCTCTATCATGGGTCGTGGCACAGAATTGTTTTGGAACAGCATCATTAATAATTTATGGATTTTAATGGCTATAGGTTTTGGTATTTTTGTTTTATTACACACAATCAAATTCTTCTCCGACAATGCTTTATCCAAAGATGTAACTGAACTTAGTGACAATGAAATAAAATTCGATTTTCACGCTTGGTTCGACAAAGTATGGCGCACAGGCATACGTGTTATGGTTATAGGTGTTTTAATTGGTACAATAGGACTTGGTGGCACAAATGCTTTAAAAACGGTAACTAATATTACTATTACACCAGTCATGTATATAGGCACACAATTATCAATGGCAACAACCAACCTTATAAACGAATCCACATGCACTGTAGAAGAAACCCCTGCAGGAGAATCAGATATACTAAACCCTGTTTTACAACCTTTTATGTGTGTAATGGGCAACTTAAATACAATCATGTTAGCTGGCGCCGCTGGTGGATTTGCTTTAATGAATTATGCTTATATGGGACTTGGCGGCGGAATGTTTACATGGCTTGCGGGTCTTGGATTAGTTTTAATATTCTTAGTTCTTGGGTTTAGATTAGTTTTTCAAGTATTGTCTGTTATATTTAAATTGGTATTTCTAATTATATTCTTACCAGCATTACTTGCTGCCACCGCTTTCGAACAAGTTTGGGGATTAGCTAAAGGAATTGCTGATTCTGCTCTATCAATGGTGGTTAAATCTGCCGTAAGCATTATTAAAATTAGTTTAAAGATTTCTGTTCTATATGCGATTGTTTATTACGCAGCAGACTCTTATTTTCCACCAAGAATAGATGGTTACACATCTATTATGCCTATGTTGATGTCTACTCCTTCTGGAACAATTAACACAGATTCTCAAAGCATGTCTGTAATGAATGTGTTTACCAAATGTGAACAAGTTGCACTTTCATCTACTGGAGAAATGAATAAAGAAAAATTCAAACAATGTTTCTTAACAGAAAGACAACAAGTTGAACAAAAATATCCTGGGGCTTTTGATTTTATGGATGACGGTTTTGAATTCTTCCTGTTTATGATCATGATTTATTTCTTATATTCTTGGATACTAGAACCAAAAATAGAAAAAATATTAACCGTACCAGAAAAAGAAGAATTTGATTATGGAGATTGGGTAAAGCAATTAGGAAAAACTATTTATAGTATACCAGAAAAAACATACGCATGGATTTCAAAAGCTAAAAAGTCATGATAAAAAAATTATGTAAGATCTTTTCTAAATTGATAATTTGCTGTCTATGTGTAGCAAGTATTTCTTCTGCTTGTATGGCTATTACAAATACACCTAAAGCAAACGTCGGTGATTATGGTGATATATTAGACTCTTACAATAGAACTAATATCATTGGACAAGCTTCTGAAGATGCAAATAATTTCACATCAGGTTTAGCAACCAACCTTAATGACTACACAACTAACTTAGAAACAACAACATTCGTTCCTATTGAAGCTAAAGTTAGTTTAGTACTTATGGAAGCTTTGTCGTCGTTAGATAAAGTATTACAAATATCTCTTGTTAAATTTATTATCATCTTTTTATTTGTTATGTATGCTTTATGGATCGCCGTAGAGGGATATAGGCTTATTAAAGCCACAGGAGATTCTGTAACCGTATTACAAGACATAGCAAAAAAAGGAATTATTGTCTCCATATGGATAGCCGTATTATATTTTGGCAAAACATCTGAACTATTTAATTTACTTGTTACTCCTATTATCAATTTAGGAACATATTTCTCAGATCTAATATTAAATGCCGTCGCAGAAATAGCTGATGCACATATTCCAGATACATGTACAGCTATAAAAACATATATCTCAAACAACGCATCTGATGCTCTATTAATAGACCAAAATACCGCAGCAAATATTATTTGTCTTCCAGGAAGATTATCAACTTTCTTCGCTAAAGGAATATTAACAGCATTTGGATGGATAGGAGATGGTTTTGTAAATCGTAGCTTTGTTGAAATTTGTGTAGGTGTTTATTGCGTATATATGTTTATAAAATGTGTCATAAAATTTGCCTTTATGACATTAGGTATAGTAACAGATCTATTTTTAACTTTATTGTTATTACCTTTTACTGCTTTGGCAGAAGGATTGCCACAAACATCAGAAAAAGGATATATAGGACAAATATTCAACGGTCTATTAAAAGTATTTAATACAAAAAAATTATCTGATCAAATATTAGTATTTATTAATGCAGCTATTTATTTTGTATCTTTATCTATAATTGTAGCCATTTGCGCAATCATACTATCCGGTATTGTCAATATGCCAAATGGCATGTCAAACGAAATACGTTATACAAGCATGTTACTTGGATTGTTTGTAGTAAAAGAAATTATTTACAAGGCAGAAACATTACAACAAACAATTGGCGGTAGTGTAGATAACTCATTCGGTGAAAAATTATTTGGTGACGCAAAAACAATGGTGAAAGATGCAAAAGCATTATCACAAAAAATTATTAGTTCTTGGGCAAAGAAAAAGTAAAACTTAACAATCTATTTCTAAAGATGTTAATTCGACGTTTTTTATCCCTTTATCTTTAAAAGCCACAACAAAAACACTACCCTTAGAACCTATAATAACACCTCTACCAAATTCTTTATGAGCAACCATTTTCCCAACAAGTTTTGTCTTTTTATCTTCCTCTATTGATTTATGTTGTTCTGGATTATATTGTTCACCGGTATTTATAAATCTTTTATCTAATTCCTCTATAAACATTGAAGGATTGTTGAAGTTTTGTTGTCCAAATAACACTCTAGACATTGTGTTAGTTATAACCAAATGTTTTTTAGCTCTCGTTATAGCAACATAAGCCAGCCTACGTTCTTCTTCTAAACCTTCTTCTTTTATCGATTTATCATGTGGAAAGATACCTTCTTCCCAAGCAGGTAAGAAAACATTTTCAAATTCTAGACCCTTAGCAGCATGTATAGTCATAATAGAAACAACGTTTGTACCGACAGATTCAACATCATCTTCTGTTGTCATTAATGCAGCATGTTCTAGAAAATCTGGTAAAGAATCATATTTAGATATAACACTTTGAATCAATTCACGTATGTGTTCTAAGCGTTCATGTGCGTCGACATCTTTTGATTCTGACCACATTTTTATATAACCACTATTTTCTAACAATTGTTTTACTGCATCAGCCGGAGCCATATCTCTCCAACTAATATCAAAAGCATTCAAGAATTCTGTTGCTGCAGCCTGTTGTTTTGCACTCAGGTTTATAGAGCTCAACCCCTCCATTAAACTTTTACCAACCGCCTTTAACTTATCTAAAGCAACCTCTCCAAAACCACGTCTAGGTTTAGAAATTATTCTTAAGAAAGACAAATCATCAAATGGATAAACTAATAATCTAGCATAAGCAATAACATCTCTAATTTCTGATCTGTCATAGAACTTTGTTGCACCAACAACCTTATACGGTATTCCTCGAAGTGTAAATTCTTCTTCTATAACTCTAGATAAAGAACCAGATCGTATCAAAACAGCATAATCAGAATAGTTACCTTTACAATTCTTACCTATGGTATAAGAAATTAACTTCGCTTCATCTTTTTCATTTGGAACGGTTAAAACGTATACAGGTTCTCCCATACCTATATCTGGAGCCGTCTTTAAAGTTTTACCTAAGCGTTCTGAATTATTAGCTATTATAGAATTTGCCGCACCTAATATATTACCTGTACTTCTATAATTTATTTCCAACCTAATTATTTTTGTACCAGGATATGTTTTTTCAAAATCTAATATATTTTTAATCTCTGCTCCTCTCCAAGAATATATAGACTGGTCATCATCACCAACACAAAAGATATTTGGGTTTTCTGTATCTTTTGTAAGCATTTTTAAGAATTGCATCTGTGCGGCATTGGTGTCCTGAAACTCATCAACCAATATATATTTAAACTGATGCTGATATTTGCTTAAAATTTCGGGCGTAGACGCAAACAAACGTAAAACGTTTAATATTATATCTCCAAAATCAACTGCGTTCAGGCGCCTTAATTCTGCGTTATATAAGCGATATATTTTTTTGATGTGTCCGCTGAGTTTTAATTTGTCCTCTTCTAATATACCTTTATCTTTTATATTAGATATTGTTTCTATTAAATCAGATGGATTGTACTCTTTAGGATCTATTCCCATATCTGTAATAATAGACTTTAAAACAGCCTTTTGGTCATCTTCTCCAAAAACCAAAAAATCTTTTCTTAAGCCTGCTTTTTCATAATTTGATCTTAAAATTCTTAGGCAAATAGAATGGAATGTCCCCATCCATATATCATTTCTCATCACCGCACAGTCTGGATATTGTGCTATACGGTTACTCATCTCGTTTGCGGCTTTATTAGTAAAAGTCAAAGCTAATATTTGCCAAGGCAAAGCCAATTTATTTTGCAATATATATATTATTCTAGATGTTAAAACTCTGGTTTTACCAGTACCAGCACCAGATAAAGTTAAAACAGGCCCTTCTGTTGTTGTTACAGCTATTTGTTGATCGGCATTTAAATTATCTAGACAATTCATATATAAGCTAACCTATTTTGAGTATTGTAATTTATAAAAGATTCTTATACAATCGATTTATTAATTAATAATATAGGTGTAGTTATGAGTCGTGTAGTCTGCTTTGATATTGAAACAACAGGTCTAGATTTTATACACGGAGACCGTTGTATAGAAATAGGCGCAGTTGAATTAGTAGACGGAAAACTTACAAAAAACACTTTCCACGAATATATAAACCCTGAAGGGAAAGTTATACCAGCAGAATCATATATGGTTCACAAAATATCTAACGCATTTTTAGATGACAAACCTATTATGGCTGTTGTAGCACCAAAATTTTTAGAATTTATAGGTGACTCTAAAATAGTAGCACATAATGGTTTAGATTTTGACTTTCCTTTTATAAATTATGAATTAGAAAGAATACATATGAACCCAATACCACGTAATCAAATG
>JAKSTE010000039.1 GCA_024402735.1 Alphaproteobacteria bacterium | reverse complement strand
CAGCATTAAACATTTTTAAAAAAGCTCTAGTATAAGCACGTCTATTATTTTTCCAAGAACCTTGTTTTTGTATTGCGCCACTTATTAAAGTATCGGTAGTATTTTTTGTTTTACCAATATGTTTGACCATACTTATACTCCTATAGTTATCTTTTGACAAATTATTACAAAAAACATTTCTTTGTCAACTTGTTTATGATATAGTAAGTAGAAAAGAAGGAAGAATATGACTAAAAAAATAGGCATTATGACAACCGGAGGCGATTGTTCCGGATTAAACACAGCAATAAAATATTTAATTCAAGGTTGTAATCTACGTGGTTGGGAAGCAATAGGCATTTTAGACGGCACAGACGGATTATATTCAACCCCAGCAAAAACCATCAATTTAACGGAATATATATTACCTGTAGAACATGTACACCTATCTGGAAGCATTTTATCAAACGGGTATTCTAATGGTGAAAACTTTCAAACAGTATCTAACACAGGTAAACTAAAACAATATAATGCTAAATTACAACAAGCATTAAAAAACTTACATTTAGATGCTTTAGTTTTAATAGGTGGTAATGGCAGTTTATCATTAGCTCACACATATAACGACATCTACAAAAACCTATCATTAGTGTGCATACCCAAAACAATAGATATGGACGTACCTTTGACAGAAAAAACTATCGGTTTTGACACAGCAGTACAACAATTAACTTCTTTTTGTGATCAATTACTTTTGACAGCTCGCAGTCATCATAGATGGTTTGTCGTACAAGCAATGGGAAGAAAATGTGGCAAACTGGCTTTAGATGCAGGTATAGCTTCAGGAGCTGATGCTATTTTAATTCCTGAAATCAAATTTGACACACAAGAATTAATCAAGCATATAAAAAACTCTGAACACGATTATGGAATTATAATGGTATCCGAAGGTATTTCTCTTCGTGGACACAGCGGCAATCCTGCAGATATAATTTCTAGACAGTTAACAGCCGCAAACATTCCAAACAAAACTGCTTTTCCAGAATATTTACAAAGAGCAGGGGATACAGTGGCTAGCGATAGATTATTAGCAACAGGCTTTGCTAATGCAGCCCTAGAAGCAATTGACAACAAAGAAACAAATGTAATTGTTGTATATAACAACAAACAATTTAACACTGTGTCTTTACAAGAATTTTTTAATACTGGACGCAAAGAAAAAGATCCTAGAATAAAAACAGTATTAACTTCTAATGCATATGTGGAACCAGATGATATAAATCTAAAAAACGCTATTAATATGGGAATTTATATTGGTAAACTCAAATAAAAAAACACCCTTTAAATTGGGTGTTTTTTATTTTCCATAACAAAATAGATTTATTTTTCAGAAAAGTCTGCATCTGTTGTTTTTGAATCACTTTGTTCTGCAGAAGATTCTGTATTCTGATTTTGTTGTGCTTGTTGAGCTTCTTGAGCAGCCTTATAAACAGCCTCTCCTAACTTCATAGCTTTTTCTGACAAAGCATCTGTTTTTGCTTTTAAACTTTCAACAGTTGCATCTTGATTAGCTAATTCATCTGATAATTCTTGTTTGGCTTTCTCTATAGCTTCTTTTTCTTCACTACTTATTTTATCACCATGTTCTTTTAATGACTTTTCTATACTAAAGATAGCTGTTTCTGCTGTATTTTTAGCTTCTACTAATTCTCGTTTCTTTTTATCTGATTCTGCATTAGCAGCAGCTTCGTCGACCATTCGTTTGATCTCATCTTCAGATAATCCACCATCTGATTTAATAGAAATAGCCTGTTCTTTACCAGTTCCTTTATCTTTTGCTGATACATGAACAATACCATTAGCATCAATATCAAAAGAAACTTCTATCTGAGGCATACCACGTGGAGCAGGGGCAATACCTTCCAAATTAAATTGTCCCAACAATTTATTGTCTGCAGCCATATCACGTTCACCTTGGAAAACACGAATAGTAACAGCTGACTGATTATCTTCCGCAGTACTAAACACCTGTGATTTTTTTGTAGGTATGGTTGTGTTACGATCTATCAAACGGGTAAACACACCGCCTAATGTTTCTATACCTAAAGACAAAGGTGTTACATCCAATAGTAAAACATCTTTCACATCACCTTTAAGAACACCACCTTGTATTGCAGCCCCCATAGCAACTACTTCATCTGGATTTACACCCTTATGAGGTTCACGTCCAAAAAATTCTTTTACTGTTTCAACAACTTTAGGCATACGTGTTTGTCCACCAACCAAAATTACTTCATTTATTTCAGATACTGTCAAACCTGCATCTTTTAGAGCTTTTCGGCATGGATCTATAGTTTTTTCTATTAAATCTTCCACTAATGATTCTAATTTAGCACGTGACAATGTTGTATTAAAATGTTTTGGACCTGTTGCATCCGCAGTTAAGAAAGGCAAATTAATATCTGTAGAAGTTTTAGAAGATAATTCTATCTTTGCTTTTTCTGCAGCTTCTTTTAAACGTTGCAAAGCAAGTTTATCTCCTGATAAATCTATACCGGACTGTGCTTTAAATTCTTCTATTAAATGTTTTAAAATACGAGCATCAAAATCAGCTCCACCTAATGCAGTGTCTCCATTTGTAGACTTTACTTCAAAAACACCGTCTACTATTTCTAATATAGATACATCAAAAGTACCACCCCCCAAATCGTAAACAGCTATAACGCCATTTTTATTTTTATCCAAACCATATGCTAAAGCGGCTGCCGTTGGTTCATTAACAATTCTTAAAACATTCAATCCTGCTATACGACCTGCGTCTTTTGTTGCTTGACGTTGAGAATCATTAAAATATGCAGGGACTGTTATAACTGCATCTGTAATAGTTTCTCCCAAATAATTTTCTGCATCTTTCTTTAATTTTGTTAAAATCATAGCAGAAACTTGTGATGGTGCATATTTCTTACCATCTATTTCAACCCAAGCGTCTCCATTATCACCAGCAACAATCTTGTAAGGTACACGTTTTTGTATTTCTTTTACGGATTCACTATCAAAACGCAATCCCATTAAACGTTTTATCTCATATATGGTATTTTCTGGATTTGTAACAGCTTGGTTTTTTGCTGTAATACCAACAAGCTGATCGGAATTTGTAGTAAACGCTTCAATAGAAGGTGTAGTACGTTGACCTTCAGAATTTTCAATTATTTTAGGTTCTGTTCCATCCATAAAAGCCATGGCTGAATTTGTTGTTCCTAAATCAATACCTAACACTTTTGTCATAATTATATACTCCTTATAAGTTTCACTTGTGTTTGATATAAGTAATAAAAAATAAAATTCAAGAGCAAAACCAATAAAAAAATCTCGGTAAATAAACACCGAGATTTTATTGTTCAACCACAAAAAGCTTTTAGCTGTTTCTTGTAGCATCCGTTGCTGTAGAAGCTTGTGCATTTGATGAAGCAGCGGCTGCGGCGGCAGCTGCCTTAGGAGAATCTGCTTCTTCAGCCATTTTTCCACCAATTATTGCAAAAGCCAATTCTGCCTGATGTAAACCTAAAGAAACACCTTCTGGTAAAACTAAATCAGATCCGTGTACTGATTCACCAATATTCAAATTAGTTAAATCTATAGATATTTTTTCAGGAATATTTGATATTAAACCAATTAAAGCAACTTTACGAACAGCAAAATTTAATACACCACCCATCTTAATACCTTTAGAAGTTTCTTCGTTTATAACTTCTACTGGTACAACTACATGAACAGGTTCTTTAACATTAATACGTTTAAAATCAACATGTTCTACAGAATCGAAAACAGGATGATATTGTATATCCATTAACATTGCATCTTCTTTACCATTAGCTGTTGTTATCTCGAATAATTTTGTACGCAAAGATGGTTGTGTTAATAACTTTTCAAATTCACGACCATTTAACTCAATAGATACAGGTTCTTTTTTCTCACCGTAGATTACAGCTGGAATATTTTTATTTTTACGAACTGCACGTGCGGCCCCCTTGCCAGCAACTTTACGAATTTCGGCATTTATTTTTATAGACATTTTAAATCCTTTTTTTGTTACAACACGACCTCCAAGGGTGTCGTGCGTCGTACATTATGTATTAAAAATATGATAAAATCAAGAAATATTGCTGTTTTTACTTTTTTATCAATATTGTAAAATAAGCTCTGCCATATTGCTTAGTTTTATATATATTCCATACGTTATTATCCAAATTCACAATATTTGTTTTATCTGTTTCCCAAACAACAACACATCCTGTTTTAACTAAAGAAGCTATTTTTGTTATAAAAGAACAACCTATTTTATGCTCAGAATAGGGAGGGTCTACAAAAATTAGATCTGATTTAGGGGCATATTTTTCTATTGCTTCTATCGCATCTATCTTATCTACAACAGCTTTTTCTTGTATTAATAACAAATTTTTTTTAATGGTATTAATTGATTCTACGCAAACATCTGTAAAAAAAACACTAGGATTATTATATCTAGATATACACTCTAACCCTAAAGCTCCCGAACCAGCAAAAGCATCCCAAATATAATACTTTGTAGTAAAATCCATTAATTCTGTACCCAAAATATTAAAAAGAGCTTCTCTTGCTAAATTTTGAGTCGGACGAGCACAAGATGGCAAAAATAATTTTTTTCCATGATGTTTACCCGAAATAATTTGCAAATTCGATTTCATACTATAAACTGTAAAACATGAAATTTATGAATCAAGCTTTTATTTTAGCAAAAAAAGCTTTGGCACATGACGATGTGCCAATAGGTGCCGTTATTG
>JAKSTE010000038.1 GCA_024402735.1 Alphaproteobacteria bacterium | reverse complement strand
CGAAAGTGCTAGATAGAAGTTAAAAATACAAAAATTGACTTTCGAACTCGTGAAAGATTTATAAAACAAATAAAAAATGCCCCGACGGGCATTTTATTAATTTTGGTTGGAGCGCACGGATTCGAACCATGATAAAGAGAACCAAAATCTCTTGTCCTACCATTAGACGACACTCCAAAAACATATAGATTATAAATGTCTTTGATAAATTTTCAATAAAAAAGTAAAAAACACTTGATTTTTATTTATTAAAAATTATAATCATTAAAATTTTTAATGATTTAAATAAGGTAAATATACATGCAGTACAAAGAATTTACTCAATTAATGGCTGATAACATTATACTTATGAGCCGTTTAGGAAACAATCTACATTCTTTAGTAGTATTGCCTGATGGTTATTCTAAACAGCAGATATTAATTTTGGTTAGATTATATATTGGTGGTAAAGCTAAATTGAAAGATATTGCTAGTCGTGAATTTATGTCTACTGCTAATTTGTGTTCTTTATTTAGAAAAATGGAACAACTAAATCTAGTTGCTAGAGATGTTGATGATAAAGACAGAAGAGATACTTGGTATTCTTTAACAAAATATGGTCAAAATATAGCTAAAGCTGTAATTGATAAATTTTTAAGTGGTTTAGAAAATATCTTTTCTTCTATTTCTAAAGAAGACGAAAAAGCTTTAACAGATGCGACAAAAACAATTAATGCATTGTTAAAAAAGATGGAGTGTTAAAATGCGTAAATTATTATGTTTATTAGGTTTTTGTTTTTTGACTTTTTCCAATGTGTTTGGAATGAATCTTACATTAATGGAAACTGTTGATAAAATAGTTGCAGAATCGCATGACGTGAAAAAAGCTGAAGCTAATGTTAAACAGGCAAAAGCACAATTAGATGCTGTTAATGCAAACCGTTGGTTTTCTATAGATGCGAGCGCTAATTATATGAATTTAATAGATATAGAGAATCCTGCTTCCGGTAAAATAAATATTCCTGGTGATGTTGGTGCTATGTTAGGTAATATTGCACAAAAAGCCGGTATTAATCTTGGCAAATTTGAAATTCCAGATAACGTTTTTACAGCAGGTGTTTCTATTACACAACCTATATACACATTTGGTAAAATTGGTAGAGCTGTAGATGCAATGCATTCTGCTATAGATATGTCCAATTCTGCTAAAGAATTAACTTTACGTGAGGTAAAGTATGCAGCTGCTAATTTATATTGGACAGCTAAAATGACAGATGAAATAGTAAAGATTGCTGAAAAAACTTTAAAAGATTCACGAACAGCTAAAAAGAATTTAACAGCTGTTGGTAGAGCAAATAGAAGTAACTTAATTAAAATAGAATCTGATATAGCATCTAAGAAAATTAATTTATCAGATGCAAAGTTTAATAGAGAAACTGCTTATAGAATGTTGAAAATAATGGCAGGTATTAATCTTGAAGAAGAAATAGTACTTGTAGATGAAATGCCATCAAAATTTGAAGAATTAAATGTGACTGAATTAAAATCAAATCCAGAATGGGATATTTATAATAAACAAATACAAATGTATGAAGAAAGTGCTTCTTCTAAACGTGCTGGAGCATATCCAACTTTGGCTGCGATGGGTTCATATAATTATTATACTTTTGGCAGTGATGCTGGACATATGTTTGATAAAAAAGGATCTCAGTCAACATATTGGGGATTGGCATTACAGGTTCCAATCTTTCATGGTGGATTAGATAAAGCTAATGCTACTGTTGATGCTATGAATGCAGAAGCAGCACGTCAAGAATTAGATAAATCAAAAAAATTGAAAACAGAAGAATTCAATACTGCAGTTAGACAGTACAAACATTTATGTGATGATTTAAGTGATTTGAATGAAGCAAATGATTTAGCACAAAAAGCATATGATGTTTCTGCTAACCGTTTTTCTGCTGGTCAAACTTCTGCTGTTGAATTGGCTGATGTATCAATGGCTTTATATAAAATCAATATGGCTTTGATTAATTCTAAATACAATATTTTAATGGCAGCAGAATCTGTAAAAAAGTTAGGTGAATAAGATGAATGTTTTTAGTAATTTGAATTTGATAATACAGAAATGTAAAACTCGTACAGCAAAAATAATATTTTTAATTTTATTGAGTGTAATTGTTGTTGGTTGGTTTGCTTACAGATTTGCTGTTGTTTCTTATGAAAGAAATTTACCTGTAGTAAATGTTACTCGCATAAATTTAGAGAATGGAACACCTGTAGTTGTTAATGAGATAAAATACAAAAAAGATTTTTTATATGAACCTTTGAATGTTAAATATAACAGGGCATATGTATCCGGCGCTCGTATTAAAAGTTTTAAAGCAGGTCAAAGTTTAGGAAGTTGTAATATTGTATCTGTATCAAATAATATTGATTTGAACACAGGTATGCATGTAATACAAACCAATAATTGTAAAGATGGTTTGTTGTATGTGAAAATTCCATATGAGGGTTTGTTTGTTCCTTCTTCAGCTGTTTTTGGTAATGTTGTTTATGTAGTTAATGGCGATAAAGCAGAAGTACGAAAAGTAGATGTTGTAGCTCGTGATTTACAGAATGTATTAGTGAAATCAGGAATACAAGATGGTGATGTTGTGATAATGTCTACTGTTCAAGATGGTCAAAAAATAAAAGTAATGAAAGAATAAACACTGGGAGTTTTATTATGTTGAAATTTTTTATTCGTAAACCTGTTACAACTATAGTTTTTGTTTTGTTCTTTGTTATTTTAGGATTGGTATCTTTCCCAAAGATGAACATAGAACGTAGTCCTTCTGTAGATTTTCCTTATGTAACAACAACATTTGTTTATCCTGGTGCGTCTTCTGAAGAAATAGAGACACAAGTTGTTAAAAAAGCAGAAAATGCAATATCTGAAGTATCTGGATTAAAGAAAATAACATCACAGGTTTTTGAAAATAGTGCTTTAGTTATGGCAGAGTTTCATTTGGGTGTAAATGTTGATGATAAAGCCAATGAAGTTAAAGCGAAAATTGATGGTTTGGCTAACAATTTTCCTGATGATTTAAAGAAACCTGTTATAGAAAAATTAAATCCATTGCAACAGGCTGTTTTGGATATTGTTATAAAAGGTGGAAATCCTCGTGATGTAGATAAATATGTTAAAGATACATTATCAACAAAAATTACTGGTTTGCCAGGTGTTGCATCTGTTAATACTTTTGGTGGCCAAACAAGAGCAGTTAGAGTTTCTATGGATCCTGAATTAATGGCTGCTTATGGTGTTACTATATCCGATGTTGTTAACGCTATTGCTGTACATAATTTAAATGTTCCAAGTGGTAAAATAGAAACAGATATTAATGCTGAAAATGTTCGTTTTATTGGCGAATTTCAAAATGTTGATGAAATTGCAAAATTAAGTATAACAACTGTAGAAGGTGAACGTTTTTATATTTCTGATGTAGCTACAGTTACTGATGCTGCACGTGATATAGAAAAAGGTGCTCATTATAATGGAGAAGATGTTGTAATTTTATCTGTTGTTAAAGCATCAGATGGTAATGCTATAAAAATTTCGCAACAGATACAAAAACATTTACCAGAATTTCAAGCTAATTTGCAAAGTCATTTTGCAGATGCAACTATGGAAATAGTTTCTGATTCTTCTATTACTGTATCAAATGAAACTCGTGATACTATTTGGAGTATTGTTTTAGGAATTGTTTTAACAGTATTAGTTTTGTTAGCTTTTACCAAAAACGGGAGATCTACTATTATTGCTGGAGTAGTTATTCCTGCTTCATTAATATCTGCATTTTTCTTAATGAATGGTAGTGGTTTTACAATAAATGTTATGACTTTATTAGCTTATGCTACAGCTTTAGGAACATTGGTGTCTAATGCAATTATTTTGATAGAGTCAGCTTTAACAGAATTAAAATCTGGAAAAACACCTGATGAAGCTGCAGAGATTGGAACAAAGAAAGTTGCTGTACCTGTTTTAGCTGGTGTTGGTACAAATGTTGTTGTGTTTTTACCTTTGGCGTTTATGGGTGGAATTGCAGGACAGTTTATGTTGCAATTTGGTATGACTGTTGTGTATTTAACAGTATTATCTCTGTTGTTCTCTTTTACTCTAACTCCAATGATGATAGCAAAATTATTACGTTTACCTAAAAAAGTTAAAGAAAAGAAAGTTATAAAAACTAAACAAACAACAAAAACATCTTTTCTACATTTTTGGTATGAATTTCAATATAAACATCCATGGATTGTTATAGTAAGTGCTTTATTGATTCTAGTTTTATCTGCTAGATTAGTCAGTTATGTAGGAAATGAGTTCTCTCCATCTACAGATGCAAATGAAATAACTGTAAGTGCTAGAGCTCCTATGGGTAGTTTGTATGCTAAAACAGAAAATATAGCTAGACAAATAGAACAAAAATTAGCAACTTTTCCAGAAGTTGTTTCTACAACTACAAAAATAGGTGACAGAGGGTTACAAAATATATCTATTAAAGCTAAGTTAGTTGATAGAGAAAAAAGAAATATTTCTGATAAGAAACTTGCACAAAAAATATTACCTCATTTATCTGAAATACCTGATGCGGAAATACAGATAAGAGCAGGAGAAAATATATCTTCTGGTGCTATAAATTCTGATATGGTTTTAAATATATTTGGTGATGATGATGCTAAACGTACAGCTTATGCAAAAGATATTTTGAATAAAGTTAATCTTATTGAAGAAGTACAAAGTGCTGTTTTTGCTCAACAAAATCCAGCTAATGAAATTCGTTTCATTCCTAATGAAGAAGAAATGAATTT
>JAKSTE010000037.1 GCA_024402735.1 Alphaproteobacteria bacterium | reverse complement strand
ACCCACTGATTCAAAAAAACGTATCATGCGTTGCAAAAATAGATTTTCCTTATTTGGTATAGTATATAGAGATTCATTGAAAATTTCTTGTTGTGTTTTAATGTCGTCAATAGATTGTGAAATAAAATCATAATTATATGGCAGTTTCTGTGTTACTGCAGATTCACATTTTTTCTTGATGTCGGCCCACTTATGTAAATTGTCTATATCTTCGATGATAGTTTTGTCTAGCAAAAAAGCCAAAATAATTGCTTGCCAATCTTCAATGTAGTGATTGTTCAAGTCGGGGATTTCAAAATAATTTCCATTTTTGAAATGTGCAGATATTATTTTAGGTTTGTTTATATCTATGTTTTTATCGCGTTTCCATTTACCTTCATTTAATTCTGTTTTGGCGGTCGCTTCTGTACCAAAGTGCGATAATGGGAAAAAATAGTCAAAATCATAATAGGTACCATGAAAACCTGTTATTGGTTTGCCAAATTTATCACACAAAATACTTTCTTTATCTGTCATGCCTACAATTATACCATAAAAAGTTCGAAAGTGGCGAATTTTTACCACTTTTTTATTACAAACTTTCGAACTATACGAAAGTATTGAAAATCAAAACAAAAACCGCTCTGAAACGAACGGTTGTACATCTTGGTTGTGCTGTCTGTGCAATTCGCGAACTGATTTACAAGAACTCTTATTCCTCGGCCAGAAAATTGAAAAAGTGAAAAACGTATTACAAATCTCAAATCAAATTGATTTTTAATATATTTTTGGTACAATTTACGGAAAGAGGTTTTTTATGAAATATGTTAACTCTGGAAATTTTACAACAAAACAATTGAGCATATCGGAAACTATAACAGAAATATCTGATGTCATTGATATCGCAAAAGATATTATTCAAAAAATCAAAAGTGATGATTCTAACGAATTAGATTTAGCTTTAAATAATTTGAATCAAGCTGCACATTATCTGAAATATGTAGAAGAAAAAACAAACATCGCTTTGAAGTATGTTTCAACAGATATACAAGAAAAAGAATATTTATAAAAACTCAAAAGTTCGAAAATGATAGAAAAATAGCATTTTTAGAAAATACAACTTTCGAACTCTGCGAGAGTATTAGAATTCTAAACAAAAACCGCCTTTAAAGGGGCGGTTGTACATCTTGGTTGGGGCAGCTGGATTCGAACCAACACTAGCGGAGTCAGAGTCCGATGTTCTACCATTAAACTATGCCCCAAGAACTCGAGTAATTATATATACTGATTTTATTTTTTCAATCGTTTTTTAACAACTATGCTTGTTGATTGCTTGGCGGATTTCTTCTAAAGAAGCGGAAGCTGGTAGCATTTGTTCAAAATATATGTGTGCTGTGCCAGCTGACATTTTGCCCTTTTTAGGCCAGAACAGACCGGTGTTTACTCCAACTGGTAGTATAGGTAATTTTAGTTGTTCTGACAAAAATAATACACCGCGTTTTAAAGGAATATTTTGTTTTGGTTTTACTCTTGTTCCTTCTGGGAATATTATTAGCGTCATACCATCCATAATTTTTTTAGTAACGTTATGGGCTAATAATTTCATGTTTGTTGACCCACGTGAACGGTTAACACCTTGTAGCCCTATACGAGCAAAAGCCCATCCGTATATAGGAATCCATAACAATTCTCTTTTTATAACGAAGAAAGCATTTGGAACATGGGTGACTAATATTGCTACTTCTAATACAGACATGTGTTTAGATGCGATGATTGCTCTGCCATCTAATCTGTTGTTTATATTACGTTGTAAAGGTATTCCTGTTTCATCTTTTGAAACTGGATAATGTATTTCATATTTGATACCAACTATGATTCTAGCTAAAAATATAAATCCCCATGCATCTGCTATAATAAAACATCTTTCTAATTTTTTATTTATTAAGCCTATGAACAATAGTGGCATCCAAGCAATACACCATAAACCTAATAAAAGTTTAAAAATAATAGTTTTAAACATTAGCTTTCCTTTATTCCAAACATTGTAACTATGTATTTTATATATTCTATTGCCCAACGTTTTACTCTTTCCGGAGCTGGCATTCCGATAAGAGAAGTAGGGCAAGCTATTATATCAGTATTCGGTAATTCACTACGGATTAAATACAAGGCTCTATTCATATGTTCTTCTGTGGTTACCACAACAATTCTGTTTAAATCATAACTATTTACAATATGTTTTATAGCTAAAGCGTTTTGATATGTTGATTTAGATTCTGATTCTACTTTTACATGAGGTAAAGAAATAACATTTTCTGCGCCAGCACCAATAACGTATAATTGTCCATATTGTAAATCATCTAACTTTTTTAAAGCATAAGGAATACGTCTAACATCTCCTGTTAATACAAAAATAGGATCATCCTGATGTAAGTGATCGCATTTTGGCGGTGTTACAAATTTAAATATTGCGCCACCTAGCACAAAACAAAAAATAAATACTAAAGAAATAGGAACACACTTCATTAATTGTCTGCTAAAATCTTTAATGTTGTTTTTTTAGTAATGTATATAGACAATATAACAATCAATATAGGCAAAAGAGCTAATATTATCCAATCTATATTAGATAAAGCTAACATTGCTAACATACCAATTCTGGCAGAGTGTGCACTGGATAAAATCAATAATAATATTGGTACAGCAACCACAAAACCAATAATGGCAGCTAATCCACTAATTTTACTAACAATGATTTGCATCTGGCGTGCTACAAAAGAATCTGTTGCTCCAACTTGGTTAAGAATTTCTAATTCATGCCTATGTAAAGTTGCAACATTGCGAGAAATATAAGAAATACATATTCCTATAGATATTAACATCATTATTAACACGAATGATGTTATTGTAACCATTTTCCAGCCTGTAGATATAGAAGATTGTAAAGCGTGTATGTGGGTTAAAAATTTAGCATGAAGATTGATTTGTGCGCCAATACGCTTCATGTCTTCTGTGGTTTTGAATTTTACTTCAAATGTTTGTGGTAAATAATCTGTAAGTTTTGCACCATTTGATACCCAAGGTTGTACGATTTTTTCCATTTCTGCTTTGGAAATTTCGTTTATTGATACAATAGAATTTTTGTTTTCGTCAAAAATCTTTTTTACATTATTTACATTGTTGCCATGTAATATTTGAATGGTTGCACTTTGTTTCCACTGGTTGTTCCAATTTATAACACCTGTTCCTATGGATAATGCTATTCCTAATGAAAGAATAGATAAGAAACTCAATATAGACATAATGATTGTCATAAACATTGATTGTTCTTTAACCAAGGAAAAGACTAGGGGTGTTTTCATTATACGTTTCCAATATCTTCAAATTGTTTAGATAATTCTGTAAAGTAATTTTGTGTTTGTGGAGTTGGACCTTTCCACTTTCTTACAGAATCTGTAAGAGAACTTGTTGATGTACTTGCAAACGTAACATGATGATTTTCGATAGTAATAATAGGA
Organism: Alphaproteobacteria bacterium; assembly: GCA_024402735.1. Classification (GTDB taxonomy): domain Bacteria; phylum Pseudomonadota; class Alphaproteobacteria; order Rs-D84; family Rs-D84; genus Enterousia. The sequence goes on along the minus strand of JAKSTE010000037.1, from coordinate 1,388 downwards.
AAATTATAAGTGTCTAATAATTTTCTGTTGTGCGTAGCAAGTATAATAGTGGTACCAAAAACTTTGTTCATTTGTGTGAATAATTCCATTAATTTAGTGGAATTTTCATCATCTAGATTACCGGTTGGTTCGTCTGCTAATAATAGTGCAGGCTGTACAATAATAGCGCGAGCGACAGCTACACGTTGTTGCTGGCCACCACTCAATTCCATAGGGTATACATTAGCGTATTTACCAAGACCAACCCATTCAAGTGTTTTCGAAACAAGAGTTTTTATTTTTTCTTGTGGTACGCCACGTACACGAAGAGGTAGGGCAATATTATCAAAGACTGTCATGTGAGAAATAAGAGAATACTCTTGAAAAACAATAGCCATTTTATGACGTAATAAAGCTATATCTTCTCTAGAGAGTTCTTCACAAGATTGACCAAATAACTTAATTTTACCTGCTGAAGGTTTGTGCAATTGATAAATTAAACGTAATAGGGTTGTTTTACCAGCTCCACTAGCTCCAGTTAAGAAATAAAAGGCACTATTGCTAATATTAAAAGAAACATCTGTTAATACATCCTGTTTACCATCGTAGTTCGCAGAAACGTTCGCAAAAGATATAATTGATTTGCCTTCCATGGTTAAAAATAGTAATAAAAAATCGACATCCAGGCAAGGGGATTTTTGAACAAAAACGATTGTTTTTTTAGTGTTATTAAAAAAAATAACTATTCGATTTGGAAAGAACTGAAAAAAGTGATATAATACCTATCGATCTAGGTTGAGGGAATGTCTAAATCTCATAAAAGCTTTTTTAGTATAGCGCTGATTAGCTTTACTACCCTGTTTTGTGCGGTAGAAGCCTTTGCTGTACCTGTTGTTAGAAAGTTAGGGACTTCTTCTACAACCGCTTCTTCAGGGTTATCTACAGTAAAAACATCTTCAACTCCAAATACCTCAACTACAACAGGATCACGAATCGGTGTCGTTAAAGCATCAGGCATTTCTGGGGCTTCTAAAGGCTTGTCTACAGTAAGAACAGCAACCTCTCCAGCAAGATTGCCAGTCGGTAAATCTATTAAGAGTTTTAATACTGCAAATGTATCCGGATTGTCTAAGATAAAGAAATCTACAGGAACAGGAGAAATAACCCCACAAACAGATGTAGATTTAAGTGGCTATTACACAAAAATTGAAGTAGATGATCTTGCCGATCAAAAGTTGAATATATCTGATCTTATCGGTGATGATAATTACGTTTATGTAGATGCACAACAAGATGGTTCTGTTGTTGTTGGATTAGATATGGATGCTTTAGCTGATTATATAGAAACAAAAGTAGATGAAACAGAACAGCAAGAACGTGGTAGAATACAAAGTCAAGTATTGGAAGAT
>JAKSTE010000036.1 GCA_024402735.1 Alphaproteobacteria bacterium | reverse complement strand
TTTCAGCAACCACTTCTTCTACTTTTTCTGAAGCAACTGGTTTAGATGCTACTTTTTTTGCATTTTCATCACGATCAACTAATTCTATTATAGCCATTGGAGCAGCATCTCCATAACGGAACCCTGCTTTCAAAACACGTGTATAACCACCAGGACGTTTTGCATAACGAGGTCCTAAAACAGTAAATAATTTTTTAACTGTTTTATCTGATGCATTACCTAATTCTGATGCAGTCAAACGACGATTGGCAATAGTATCAACTTTTGCACGAGTAATCAATTTTTCGACTACACTGCGCAAATCTTTAGCTTTTGGTAAAGTAGTTTTTATTTGTTCTTTTTCAATCAAATTTTTTGCTAAACCTATAAACAAGGCTTTACGAGCATTTGTGTCGCGATTGAAAGTACGACCAGCTTGCATATGTCTCATTGATTACTCCTTTATTTTGTTCTGCCACATCATAATGATGAGGATTATGAGACAACTACATCCTGAAACATAAAAGTTTCAGTAATGTAGTTTTTTATTTCCTTAATTATTTATAAGGATCTTCATATTTTTTTGCTAATTCAGCAATATTCTCTGGAGGCCATCCTGGTACTTCCATACCTAAAGATAGTCCCATAGCTTCCAACTGAACTTTTATTTCATTCAAAGATTTACGGCCGAAGTTTGGTGTTTTCAACATATCATTTTCTGTCTTTTGAACAAGTTCACCAAGCCAATTAATCTTATCATTCTTTAAGCAATTTGTTGCACGAACAGACAATTCTAATTCATCAACATGTTTTAATAATTTTGGATCAAAAGGTAAAACATCTTTTGCTTTATCTTCTTCTGTTGCAGCAGCAACTTGTGAAGGGTCTTCAAAATTAATAAACACAGTTAATTGATCTGTTAATATACGAGCAGCAAATGCAATAGCATCTTCTGGAGAAACAGAACCATTAGTTTTTACTGTTAATTCTAATTTATCATAATCTGTACTTTGACCAACACGTGTCTGTGTTACTTCAGAAGCAACATTTAAAATTGGAGAATAAATAGAATCAACAGGTATTGTACCCAAAGGTAAATCAACAGCATTTGCTGTTGCTGGTACATAACCACGACCTGAAGCCAATGTTATTTCCATATCTAAACTAGCACCTGCATCTAAGTTACAAATTTCTACATCTTTGTTCATAACTTCTACATTGCTGGAAGTTTCAATCATGCCAGCAGTAACAACAGCAGGACCTTTTACTTTCAAAGTAGCTTTGTGTTGACCTTCTGTTAATGCTTTGAAGTAAACACCTTTCAAATTCAATATAATATCTGTTATATCTTCACGAACACCAGCTAAACTACTGAATTCATGTTGTGCTCCATCTATTTTGATATAAATAGGTGCACATCCTTGTAAAGAAGACAACAAAACTCTACGTAATGCTGTTCCCAAAGTTAAACCAAAACCCTTTTCTAAAGGTTCAGCTACAAGTGTCGCAATATTAGGATTATGTTCATCAACTTTTATGTTAAGCTTTTTTGGCTTAATTAAAGTCATCCAATTTTTTTCAATCATTTTTTTCTCCATAAGGCTTAGTTTATTATTTTCGCCATAAGGCACACGTTATTTTAAACGTGCTCGCAAATTTTATATCAGAAAATTATTAAAGTCAATTTTTTTATAATTTCTAATACAAAAAATGAACCTATCAAAAACCGCCAAAAGGCGGTTAAAGATATTTAATTATACTCTACGTACTTTCTTAGGACGACAACCGTTGTGTGGAATACGAGTTGTATCTGTGATGGATTGAACAATCAATCCAGCATTTGCTAAACCACGAACAGCAGATTCACGACCTTGTCCTATACCACGCATTAAAACATCTACTGTTTTCATTCCCATTTCTGCTACTTTTTTACCAACAGCATCTGCAACAACTGTAGCTGCATATGGTGTTGATTTTTTAGCACCTTTAAAATTGTTTGCACCAGCTGTAGCCCAAGTTAACACAGCTCCAGACTGATCTGTTATTGTAATACGTGTATTATTATTTGTTGCAACCACATGAGCTATACCATGTGATACTTTTTTAACAACTTTCTTTTTTGTTTTTGTAACTGCCATTTGTGTTTTTCCTTTTTAGATGTCTTCAATTAACTATCGTGTTAATCTCTACCCAATTAAACTTATTTACCCTTTGTTGCGGAACCAGCAACAACAACTCTCTTACCTTTACGTGTACGAGCATTTGTTTGTGTGCGTTGACCACGAACTGGTAAACGGTTACGGTGACGAATACCGCGATATGTTTTTAAATCCTGTAGACGTTTAATGTTCATAGCTACCTCACGACGAACATCACCTTCTACTTTAAAATTCTGTTCGATGTAATTAGAAATTTTAATAACATCTTCATCAGTTAAATCTTTTGCACGAAGACCGTCTTTTAATTTTAATGCGGAACAAATTTGTGCTGATTTAGCTGGTCCAATACCATAAATGTATTGCAACGCAAATTCTATGCGTTTTTCACTTGGAATGTTAACACCTGCTATACGTGCCATCTTTTATTTTCCTTTTTTTTTTTTTTTTATCGAATGTTACCATTCTTACCCAACATTCAAAACCCACACGTTTTTCGAATGTTTCTGATTTTATCATGATATATTATCATAATAAAACCAAAATCTTTTTTTAATCGCGGAAACGACCTTTCCTCTGCGATTTTTGTACTACACCCGTATATTGTTTTGCAACTAAATACGACTTTACTTGATTCATTGTATCTAATACAACACCTGCAACGATCAATACGCTTGTTCCACCTATCATAACTGGCATTCCTGCACGTGTATTTAATATTATAGGTAAAACACAAACAACTATTAGATAAAGAACACCTATAGCTGTAGTTCTAGAAACAACACCATCTAAATAATGCATTGTCTGTTCACCAGGACGTACTCCAGGTATATATCCACCCATATTCTTTAAGTTTGTACTTGTTTCTTCTGAATTAAATACTACTGCTGTTTGAAAATAAGCGAAAAACGCTATTAACAAAGTGTATAAAATCATATAAGACCACGCACCGTAAGTGAAAAAGCCTAATATATTTTGAACAATAAGATTTTCACTCTGTACAAATCTTTGAATAAAAGCTGGCAACATCATTATACTAGATGCAAAAACAGGTCCCATAACACCAGACATATTTACCTTAATTGGTAAGTAAGATACATTGGTATTCATAACACCATTTGCCATTGCTTGACGCGGATATAATATTTGAAGTCTACGTTGTGCTTGTTCCATAAATGCTATAAGAGCAACAATACCTGCAACAAAAGCTGCAACTAATGCAATCATAGCAGGAGACATTTGACCTACAGAACCCAAAGAGAATATCTTTGCTATTCCACCAGGAACTTCTGCAACTATTCCTGCAAAAATCAATAAGGAAGCACCCTGACCTACTCCACGTGCTGTTATTTGTTCTGCTAACCACATCACAAAAACAGTACCACCAACTAATGCTATAACCGCTGATAATTCAAAAGCAAAACCAGGATTAACAACAGCAGCTATTCCATTAACTGGTGCCATAGATTCTAATCCACGAACAACAGCCCAACCCTGTACAACAGCTAAACCAACAGCTAAATAACGAGTATATTGATTTATCTTTATACGACCTGATTCACCTTCTTTACGCAAATCAGTTAAAGATTTACTTGTTGCAGTTAATAACTGAATAACTATCGACGCAGAAATATATGGGAAAATATTTAAAGCTAAAACAGACATACGTGACAAAGAACCACCAGCAAACATATCGAACATTCCCATCATACCATTATCACCATTAAACAAATGTAAAACGGCAGATGCATTAACACCTGGTAATGGTATAAAGGAACCTATACGATATATAATCAACGCACCTAAAGTAAATAGTATACGTTTCTGTAAATCTGATAAATTACCAAAAATATTTTTCAAAAATTTCATGCGTATAAACTTTATTTAAATATATTTAGTTATTATTTAGATTGAATTTTACCGCCTGCTTTAACAATTGCAGCTTCAGCTGTTTTTGACCATTTATCTGCAATTACTGTTATAGATGTTTTCAATTCACCCTTTGCCAAGACTTTCAAACCATCTAATTTACGATTGATAATTTTTGCTTCGAACAAAGAATCTAATGTTATATTTTTCTTTGCATCAATTTTGCCAGAAGCAATAAATTTCTCAATATCACCTAAATTAATTGTTACATAATGTTTAGCAAATGGATTGTTGAAACCGAATTTTGGGAAACGACGTAAAATTGGCATTTGTCCACCTTGGAAAGTAGCTTGTTTACGTGAACCAGAACGAGCTTTCTGACCTTTATTACCACGACCAGATGTTTTTCCATAACCAGAGCCCATACCACGACCAACACGTTTTACATCTTTACGAGCACCCAAATTATCCATCAATGCATTAAGTTTCATGTTTTATCCTTTTTTTATCCTATGTCATACACAAAACTGTGTAATCTTTTGTCGCATACAATTACTTGTATACTCGGTTTATTTCTTATTTTGTTTCTTCTTCTGCAGAAGTAGCTTCTACTTGTTTACCTTCACGGTTAGCAATAATTTCTGCAACAGTTTTACCACGACGAGCAGCAACTGTTTTTGGAGAATTCATTTGTTCAAAAGCTATAAATGCAGCTCTAACCATATTGTTTGGATTATTTGAACCTTGAGATTTTACAACAACATCTTGTACTCCCAAACATTCAAATACTGCACGCAAAGCACCACCTGCAATTATTCCTGTTCCAGGAACAGCAGAACGAACAACTAATTTACTTGCACCATATTTTGCAGAAATATCATGATGTAAAGTACGACCTTCTTTCAAAGGAACTCTTAACATTTTAGCTTTAGCGGCTTTAGTTGCTTTCTGAACAGCTGCTTGAACTTCCAAAGCTTTACCTTTACCGAAACCAACACGACCTGCTTTATCTCCAACAACAACCAATGCAGAGAAAGACATATTACGTCCA
>JAKSTE010000035.1 GCA_024402735.1 Alphaproteobacteria bacterium | reverse complement strand
TGTGTTAACAAAGCTAAGTTTTTAGCAAACTCAAACGTAGAATACCCCCATTTTTCTCCCCATTCAGCAAGTCCAAAAGTACCATTCCATAGTATTGATTTACCACTCTCTAACAATTGTATATTTCTTTTTGTAGTTTGCTCTCCATCATCCATGATGATATCTGTATCACAAATATCGCTTATATCATGATTATATCTATCTGAATGTTTATCTAATATATCTCCTACTCCCTTATCCAAAGGTAGTAATATTTCACAATTATTAGCCATTGCTGTTTTATAAATATCTTTAACTGTATCTACCATATTAGATTCAAACAAAGAATTTCCAACTGGATTTCCTCTTGAATACAAAAAAGTAGTTCCCATAGCACCACCAATAATAAGTTTATCGGCTATTGTAGCCAAGGTTTTTAGAACACCTATTTTAGAAGAAACTTTGCTACCACCAATAAACGCATATAATGGTCTTTGCGCCTTATTTAAAACTCGAGAAATATTATCTATCTCAGCAGTTAATAATAAACCTGCATAAGAAGGTAAATATTTTGCAACACCAACAACACTAGCCGCTTCTCTATGAGATACAGCAAAAGCATCATTTACATATATATCAAAACCATTAGATAAACTACGCGCAAAATTATCATCATTGTCATCTTCACCTGAATAGAAACGTAAATTCTCTAATAAAACAACATCTCCTCTATTCATAGAATTTAAGAAATCTTTTTGTAAACAATCTTCTATAAAAGGTATTTCTAAATAATCAGCTATAATCTTTAAAGATAAAGATTCTATTTTTTGTCCTTTAGGTCTACCTAAATGAGAACAAACTACTACCTTTGCACCGTTTTTTCTCAGATAATCTATAGTTTGTTTTGCAGAGTCTATTCTAAAAGTATCTTGAATTTGGCCATCAACAATTTGCACATTAAAATCTTCACGTAATAACACAAACTTATTATCAACATTTATATTTTGAATACTACGCACAGTCATATTTATCAATCCTTTCTTTAACAGGTCGATATGTTTTTCTATAATGCTCATTTATACCATATTTCTCTATCGCTTGCAAATGTTGCTGAGTAGGATACCCCATATTTTTATCCCATTGATATTGAGGAAATTTCTTAGCTAGTTCACTCATTATTTTATCTCTGGTTTGCTTAGCAATAATAGAAGCAGCAGCAATAGATATTGATTTAGCATCTCCTTTTACTACAGCCTTTCCCTGTAAATCTGCTGGCATTTTGTTACCATCAATTAAACAAAAATCTGGAGAAACAGATAAAGCATTAATAGCTCTTTTCATAGCTAATAAAGAAGCTTGTAAAATATTAATATCATCTATCTCCTGGGAACTACACTGACCAATTCCCCATATAACATTCGGATTATTTATTAACCACTGATATGCATTTTCTCTTTGAATCGCGCTCATTTGTTTAGAGTCAGATATTAAAGGCATATTTTCTATATTATTATGATTCTTAAAAATAACAGCTGCAGCCACAACCGGTCCACATAAAGGTCCTCTTCCAGCCTCATCACATCCTGCAATATATTTTTTATTACATTCTATTTCCAAGGAAAAATCTGGCACACTTTTCATTATAAATATAAGTTTCCAGTATCTGAATACAATACGTATTCTTCTTCATTATTATAGTAAGGCCATTTACCATCTGATAATTCTTGTAATGTATCTAATGGCTGATTTAATTTTGCTCTATACAACCACAAATTAGACATAACTCTCTTTATATAATTTCTTGTTTCGTAAGCAGGAAAACTTTCAATATATAATAAAGGATCTTCTGTTACAAATCTCTTTTCAAAACTAACCAAATTTCCAATACCTGCATTATAAGCTATTAACATTTTAATAATATTATTTGAAATCAATTGATGATCTAATAAATCAACTATATATTGTTGCCCCAAAAACATGTTATGTTCAGGATTTGACATATCTATATCAGACATTTTTACAGAATTTTTCTTCGCTACACGTTTAGCTGTACTAGGTAACAATTGCATTAAACCTTTAGCCCCCGCAACTGATTTAGCACTAACTTTAAAACCACTCTCTTGTTTTGTTATAGCTAACAATAAAGCTCTGTCTATGGACCAACCTCCCATAGGTTCCCAATCTGGTAATGGATATTGTGCAGAATAAACTATATCATCATCAATTTCTAAAATACCTCTATCCTTCATAACACCAGATACAACTATAGAAACCCTTGGCAATCCATATAAACTAGAAACAGCATTAACAGCGTGCAACATTTTATCTGATGATTTTGCTGTAATTAGATATTTTAAATATTCCTCTGCTCTATCCTTCTTACCTACTTGTATTAATGCTAAAGCCATACGTCCGTACTTACTTTGTTGCAATTGCAATATATCTTCATCAGAACACTCCTGTTCAAAAAATTCATATTCTGGAGTATGTCTAAGCATAGTTGTAGCTAAAGCTCCATAAAATGCCATGGGTCTAGCAGCTGCAATTCTCCAATATTCTTCAGCCTTAGAAGAATCACCATCTTTATCGTAAGCTCGTCCCGCCCAAAAAGCAGCTTCTGTCTTACGAGCATTATTTATCTGTTTTAATTCTAATATACGACTAAAATACTTAGCGCTTTCTTTATATTTTTGTTCTTTGTAATACAATAAACCCATTGACCACAATCCATATTCAGATCCAGCATCAGATGCTATAAAGCCCCATTTTTTTGCTAGTTCATATTCACCATTCGTATAATATAAAAAAGATAATCTACCTGCTAAACGTCCATAATCTGATTCTGTTACGCTAGATTTAAAAGATTTTTCTTCCAAAATAATACGTGCTGTTTTTGTACTACCAGAACGTATGGCTTTTTTAAACTTTGTTATTTTATTATCAACACTTGTTTTATATTTTTTAGCAGTCCACGTTTCTGATTGTGCTGTTTCTATGTATTCATTTCCAAACAAAATACTAGGTACTTTCGGCTTTCTTACTTTTTGTTTTTTTATAGAAGCTAACTTAGCCATACGCTCTGCTCCAGGCATATCATAATACGCATTTAACCAATTTTGTAATTCAACACCACGCGTATGATATGTTTTAGATATAAATCTTTGATACAAAACTTCATTCATTAATAAACTATCTGATAATTTAGATTCCAATTTCTTTGCAGAATCTATTTTTTCTTTATCTTGTAAGATAAATATTTGACTATATGTCTCTGCATCTGTATCAGATAAAACATCTATATTTGTAATAGCCGATAAATTTATAGGCAAAAGAAATAATAATAAAAATAATAAAATTTTTCTCATTATTAGAACAAAGATGTCTTTGGCAGTTTGCATACAATTGCATCATCCTCTGCCTCTGGAATTTGATTTATTATCTTTTTAAAATCTGAAACTTTAGAAAACTTTCTATATACAGATACAAATCTTATAAAAGCAATAGGATCCAAATTTAATAAAGAATCTGATACCATTTGACCAATCAAAGAACTTGTAACAATATCATCGGCCGTTTCTGTTTCTAATCTACGTTGTATCGAAGCCACTAATCTATCTATTTGATCATCTTTTATATCACGATTACGACAAGCTAATTTAATACTACGAAAAAGTTTTTCTCTATCAAAAGCTTCTGTTTTTCCACTATTCTTTTTGACAACCAAATCTCGCATTTGTATACGTTCAACGGTTGTGAACCTTGCACCACAATCATTACAAACACGTCTACGACGAATAACAGCGTCACCTATATCTGGACGCGAATCCGTAACACGACTGTCTGAAGAATTACAATAAGGACATCTCATAGTTTTCAATAATAGCAAATAAAATTATTATATGTAAAGAATAATTGAATCTAAAAAAAAGCACATTTATAAAAAATCAAGAACTTTTTTTACAAACCGATTCGCTAGCATGTTTTTTTATACCTTAAAATATGGTAAAATAGTTCATATTAGAGGGAGATTTTGCATACATATTTAAATAAAATTTTATGCGGAGATTGTATAGATATAATGCGTAAATTACCGAATGCATCTGTTGATGCTGTGTTTGCTGATTCTCCTTATAATTTACAGCTCGGAGAAAAAACATTATACCGCCCAGAAGACCAAACAGAAGCAAGAGCTGTCAGAGATGACTGGGACTCTTTTGAAAATTCTGAACAATATAATGAATTTACACGCCAATGGTTAACAGAATGTAAACGCGTATTAAAACCAGAAGGCGCAATGTGGGTAATTGGATCTTACCATAATATATTCCGTATAGGATCTATTCTACAAGATTTGGGTTTTTGGATATTAAATGATATTGTTTGGGTAAAAACGAATCCTATGCCTAATTTTAGAGGGACACGTTTCACAAATGCACACGAAACATTAATATGGGCTACCCCAACAAAAACCGGTAAATATGTATTTAATTATGAAACCATGAAAAAGTTAAATGGTGGAAAACAAATGCGTTCTGATTGGAATATCAATATATGTTTAGGAGAAGAACGTATAAAAGATTCTGATGGTAAAAGTTTACATAACACTCAAAAACCTATGGATTTATTAAGACGAGTAATATTATCTTCAACAAAACAAGGTGATATCATTTTAGATCCTTTTGTTGGTAGCGGAACAACAGCTGCTGTAGCAAAAGAACTAGGAAGAAATTTTATAGGTATCGACAGAGAAGAAAAATACGTAACTGCAGCCCAAGAACGTGTTAATAACATACAACCTATAGATCTAACAGATATAGAAGTATCTGCTCCTAAGAGAGAAGCTGTGCGTGTTGCGTTCAGCGAACTAATTGAAGCTGGTTTATTGTATATAGGTCAAACTTTAGTTAGTCCAAAAGGAGAAAGAGTTATGATTACTCACGACGGGCAACTAACTCATACTCTTTATGGTAAAGCCTCTATACATGTTATGGCAGCCCGTATACAACATAGTGTTAGCTTTAATGGTTGGGATTATTGGTTTGCAGAAAAACGTGACGGAACTTTAATAGCTATAGATGAATTACGTAAGTATGTTAGAAACATAAAATCTGGTATCAAAATGGCCGCATAAAAATAAATGTTATTAAAAAAAAGCGTTCTTATAAAAAGAACGCTTCTTTTTTATTTCCATTATTATTTATTACTTACAAGCTTCTGGTGTAGAATAAGCAACTGTACTTTCTATACAATCACTACCTTGAACCATACATGCTCCACTTATCAAAGAAGTCTTTGTAGAACTAGCACCTTTGAAGTTAATATCTACTTTCGGACAAGCAGTTAAATCACTTTTATATTTTCTGCATGTCATTTTCCAAGAATCACA
>JAKSTE010000034.1 GCA_024402735.1 Alphaproteobacteria bacterium | reverse complement strand
CCACTGACACAGGAACTTAGTTGTAAAAGAATTCCCCACCAAGTGTGTAATCCTGAAAAAGCGATTAATAGTAATAAACATGGTAATATTAATATTTTTGTTCTGTTGGATATATGCAGTTGTTCAATATATTTACGAATATTGTATTCATGAGATAAAATAGTAGAAAGGCCAAATAGTATTATAGCAATTAAAAATGGTAATACAGAGAAATGGTCTCGTAGTGCATCGTAATTGCCACCAAATAATATAGAATATACTATTAACATGACAGCGGTACACAAACAAATATTATTTAATAGGTTATTCTTATTCCAGCCAAAATTAGACACAAAACAAAAACCGTATTTATATACCATTACATATAAAGGTACTGTTAACAAGCCGACTAACAAGAAAAACGGGCTAACAAGAGCTATATTATTAAAAAAACTACTTGCTGTGTTTAGTATTGAAATGTCATGCAACATAAACTTGCCTTTTATTTTTGTTGAATTATTATATAGGTATGTCTGAAAAACAAGATTTTTTTACATTATTAAATGGAAAGATAACTATGCAACATAGTTTTTATAATCCTACTTCAGATGCTGTGTGGCTTGCTGCTTGTGTTCCTAATAATGTTCATAGTGTTTTAGATATTGGAATAGGTACTGGTGGAGTTTCTCTTTGTATCAAAGCTGAAAATCCTAATGTTTCGACTATTGTTGGTATAGATGTGTCTAAAGAAATGTTAGAGAGTTGTGAGAAAAATTGTAAATTGAATAGTTTGAAAATAGATTTGGTGCATAATGACTTGAATAAGTGGTCAACACAACAGGTTTTTGATTGTGTCGTTACAAATCCCCCTTATTTTTACGGTACCCCTGCTAAACATAAAGCACATCACAATATTGATATAATACAATGGATTGATAAATCTACGGCTAGAGTGAAACCATCAGGCTTTTTCTGTACTATAGTTGATAGTTTGTTGTTGGACAAGGTGTTGTATGTATTATCAAAGAAACATTTTGGAAATATTCAGATATTTCCATTGTTCAGTAAGAAAATTTGTAGCGAACGTGTTTTGTTGAGGGCTAAACAGGGGGTTAAGACAGGTGTTTCTTTATATCGGGGTTTTAATATGAATAATGAATCTATATTGCGTGATGGCTTGACTATTGATGCTTTATTAAGTACACTTTCTTCCACAAAAGAAGACAAATGAACTTTATAACTAAGTATTTTTCTTCAATTTGGTCTATGCTTACAGCACCTTTTCGTGTTGTATGGCATGTTATTACTGTACTATTTCCTCCTAAAGATTGTTCTATTATGAATACACATAACGGAACGGTGAAAACATATCAGCAAGGTAGCTTTTTAAGATTTACAAAGTTTTGTGTAGTGATAGCCATGATATTGTGGGCTTCTTGGTCTTCGTATGTATATGTGTATCATAGACCTTTGTTGCAAAAACGTACGCAACAATTGGAAGATATGAAAAATTTACACAACCGTCAGATAACAGATTTAAAACAATATTTAAAAAAATATAATGATTTAACCCATTCTTTAAATGTTGCTGACAACAAGATATTAAATGCAGAAAAAGATAAGATATCGGCAGAAGAAAAAGAAAAATTAATTGCTTCTAAGTTAAAAACATGGGGAGAGTTGGATTTTTTATACACTAGAATTTCGGAAATGATGGGATCTGAACATTATGTGCCTGAATTTGAAAAGTTTGCAGATTTGTCTTTACAGTTAGAATTGATAAGACTAGAAAATAAAAATATTAAAGAACAAAATATACAATTACAAGAAAACGCAATAAAAATAGCGGATATTGATAAACAAATAGTTGAAATAGTCGATGGACTTTCTACTGAAAAAACAGAAGAATTGCATGGTTTTATTAAAAATATAGATAGTTCTCTTGGAAAGTTGGGATTGTCTGAAAAGATTTTGATAGACCAAGCAAACAATTACACAAATAAGTATATTATTGATAAATTTGTACCTTTGAATACCAAAAACAATCAAGATCCAAGATATCAACAAATAGCTCAAAAATTAGAAAAATGGAGTGGATTAAATAGATTACATAATATTTTACCAATAGGTGCTCCTGTTAAAAATATGCGTATATCATCTGATTTTGGTACTAGAACAGATCCTTTTACACATAAAACAAAAAAACACAAAGGAATAGATTTTGCAGGTAAAATAGGAACGGAATTATATGCTGTGGCTCCTGGAAGGGTAATAGCTGTTGGTGATCGTGCAGGATATGGTATGACAGTTGAAATAGATCATGGGTTAGGTTTTACAACGTTGTATGCTCATTTGTCAAAAGCGATGGTTGTGCGTGGTGATTGGATAAAACCTGGTGTTGTAGTTGGGTTGGCAGGATCTTCTGGCAGGTCTACAGGCCCCCATTTACACTATGAAATTCGTTATAAAGGCGTACAATTTAACCCTAAGAAATTTGTAAAGGAGTAAAAGATGTTAGCTTTTACCAATTCTATAGAAAAACAATCTCCAACTATAATAGGAGCAGGTTGTGCTTTGAAGGGTAATATTAAAACAGATAATGTAGTCCAAGTCCATGGATCTGTGGAAGGTAATATTCAAGCAGAAACTGTAATTATAGGAAGAGGAGGATGTGTAGTTGGGGAAATTATAACAAAAAATTTGTTTCTACACGGCGAACTTAATGGACCTGCTACAGTGGATACTGCAAATATTTTTAGTAATGCACAAATGGTGGGTGTTTTATCTTATAAAACGTTAAATATAACGGAAAACACAGGTTTAGAGTGCAAATTATCTAAAAGAAAGGATAAATAAAAATGAATAAAGATATAACCAAGATTTTTATAGCTTCTGATCATAGAGGTGTCGGATTAAAATTATATTTGTATGAAATGTTGATGGCTGTTGGTTATAAGGTAGAAAATTTGGGTGTAGAAGATTTAAATACAAAAGTGGATTATCCTGATGTGGCAAAAAAATTAGCAGATTCTATGTTAGAAGATAAAAAATCTAGGGGTATATTAATTTGTGGTACAGGCGCTGGCATGGAAATTGCAGCAAATAGGTATAAACATATCAGAGCTTCTCGTTGTGAAAGACCGGAACAAGCTAGAGATGATAGATTTCATGATGATATAAATGTGTTAACTTTAGCTGCCGATGATATAGATATAGAAATAGCATTTTTGTGTGTGCAAAGCTTTTTAGAAAGTCCATTTGATAATAGTGAACGTCGAGTTCGTAGAATTGAAAAAATGTCATAAAGTAAAAAAACTCTCTATCAAGAGAGTTTTTTATTTTAATTTTTCTGCTTCTGTTCTTGCCAAGAAATCCACTCTCTCGTTAAAAGTTTCCCCAGCATGACCTTTTACCCAAAACCAATGGATTATGATACTGTTAGATAATAGATCTAATTGTTGCCACAATTCCTGATTTTTTACATTTTTTTTATCTGCGGTTTTCCAATTGTTGTTTTTCCAATTTTTTAACCACAACTGCATACCATTTTTAACGTATTGGCTATCAGTATGAATTTCAACTTCTTTATGTGCATGTGCCGCTGTTAATGCTTTTATAACAGCTGTTAATTCCATGCGATTGTTGGTAGTATTAATCTCGCCACCACTACGTTCTAATATGTTTGTATCATCAGTTGCTACAAAAGCCCATCCACCAGGTCCCGGGTTTCCTAAACAACTTCCATCAGTCCAAATTTTTAGCATTTTATTGTACCTCGTTTTATGTTATAATATCACAAAATGAAGTTTAATGCCAAACAATTGCAACAAATGTCTAATGCAGCACGTAGTTGTGCTTTGGGTGCTGTTTTATCTGCTCAAAGCGGACATATAGGAATAATATTAGATGCAGCAGAAATAATTACAGTTGTTTTTGCAAATCATTTACGTAATGGGGTGGATAAGTTTGTTTTGTCAGCTGGACATGGAAGTGCATTGTTATATTCTGTGCTTTTTCTGTCTGGATACAATATAGGTGATATAAAATCCTTTAGAAAATTTGGTGGTTTGCCTGGACATCCTGAGTATGGAATGGATGGCGTTGATGCAACAACGGGACCTTTGGGACAAGGGGTAGCTAATGCTGTTGGTTTAGCGTTGAGTCAAAAAATAAAATCTTTGAAAGCTTATACATATTGTTTGTGTTCAGATGGAGATTTAATGGAAGGCATTAGTTTTGAAGCAATATCTTTAGCTGGCAGATTAAAATTAAATAATATGATTTTGCTGTGGGATGATAATAAGTTGAGTATAGATGGCGAAGCGCAGACAGATATTGACATATGTTCTAGGTTTAGAGCTGTTGGTTGGAATGTTATGTCTGTTAGTGGTGATAATGTAGATTCTTTAGATCGTGCAATAGAAAGAGCAAAAAAATCTACATTGCCTGTTTTAATACAGTGTAAAAATATTTTGGGTAGAGGAAGTAGGTTAGCAAATAATTCTAAAGTTCATGGATTCGGTTTAAATAATTCAGAAATATTAGATTTAATTATTAAAAATTCTTCTGAATCTGGTATAAAATTATGGAGAGAAGTTTCCGACAAACCGATATCTAAATTTATTAACACAACAACTACAGGTACAACTATAAAAACACCTAAAATACCAGAGTATATTTCCACACGCGAATTATCGAATTTATATCTAAATTTACTTATTAAATCAGGGAAAAAATTGATTGTAGGGTCTTCTGATTTGTCTGGAAGTACGGGGGTCAAAATAGAAGATTTAAAAGAAATAACAGCAGATAATTTTGATGGTAATTTTATTCATTATGGTGTTCGTGAACATGCTATGGCGGCCATTATGAATGGTATGGTATCTGGTGGTTTAAAAACAGTTGGTTCAACATTTTTAGTGTTTAGTGACTATATGCGTCCGGCTATACGTTTGTCTGCTATGGCTAGTTTGCCGGTAATATATGTTTTTTCTCATGATAGTATTTGTGTCGGAGAAGATGGTCCAACCCATCAACCTATAGAACAATTAGCTTCCTTGCGGATGATACCAAATTTAAATGTTTTTCGACCATGTAATATAACAGAAATGGATTATTCTTGGCAAAAAGCTATAAAAGATAATAAGCCGTCTGTTTTAATAGTTTCTAGACAAGCTTTTAAACAAATAAATACTCCGTTTGATGCTGATCTATCAAAAGGGGCATATATTATTTATCATGCAAAATCAAAAAATGTAAAAACGACAATAATTGCAACCGGTTCAGAAATACCACTAGCGGTGGATATAGCTTCTAGATATAAACACGTACAGGTGGTGTCTGTGGTTAATATGTTGGATTTTAAACAACAGTCTTCAGGGTATAAACAAAATTTACTAAAAGGGTGTGTTGTAGCTATAGAAGCAACCACTCCGGATAATTGGTTTAAATTTGCGGATGTTGTTATAGGAATAGATGAGTTTGGAAAAACAGGTAGTGGAGAAGAGGTTTATAAACATTATGGTTTTGATACGGATACTATAATAAAAGAAATCAAACAATATTTAAAATGAATGTAGAAAAGTTTTTTACTTTAAGCTCAGGAGAATGTATACCGATAAAAATAGAAACTAGAAAAGGTATGCGAAATATTATATTAAGGCCAAAAATTTATCCTGTTAGAGAGATTGTGATTTCTAAACCGTGGATTGTGTCATATAAAGCAGCTTTGTGTTTTTTGAATAC
>JAKSTE010000033.1 GCA_024402735.1 Alphaproteobacteria bacterium | reverse complement strand
ACGTCTGAAGACAAATGATACAAACCACCACATCCTTTTATCTTTTATTCCACTAATAATTTTGTTTCTAAACATTTCCCATAATCTAGGAACAGCAGGTATAACATGTGGTTTAAACGTTTTAAAATCATCCAATATACTCTTAGGATTTACTGTTGGTTGTAATACTATACCCATCTTATAATACAAAGGAGCTAATATACCTATAGCAAAACCAAATATATGGTACAAAGGAAGAAAACCATACATAACTTCACCTTGTTTTATCCAAGAATTAAAATCCTCCATAGATTTAGCAGCTTCTAATAAATTACTATGGGTTAAAGGAACTACTTTAGGTATACCTGTAGAACCAGACGTAAAGGACATTGTTGCTATTTCGCCATCCAAAACATTTACTGGTTTTAATTTTTTATCAACACCATCATCTTTAAGAGTAATGTCTATAAATTTAATTCTATGTGAATCATAAAAAAATGATTTTTCTGCACATACATATGTACAATTTGTTATCTCTGTCATTTTTTCATATTCAAACTCTGTTAAATTCGTATCAAGCATCAAAACTTTTGCACCCAAATACCATATAGCAAACAATGTTAATGGAAATTCAGGTAAATTATGGGACAAAACCCCAACCACGTCTCCGGCTTTAATACCGTTTTTGTGTAATGTTGTTGCGCGAGCATGTACCATTGATAAAAACTGTGCATATGTAATTTTCTCACGTATCAAAAATAAACTATCAGGAACATCTTTAGCTGTTTGTTCCAAAAACTGATACATATTCATTGTAAAATCCTTGTTGTTTTTACATCTAACAGGGGGTATTATACCCACATAAAAAAGAGATTTCAATTATGAAAATATTAACACTTAATGTAAATTCTATACGAGCCCATATTGAAAGCTTTATAGATGTTTTAAGAAAAGGTGAATATGACACTATTTTAGTCCAAGAATTAAAAGTAGAGACAGCTAATTTTCCATATAATATATTAGATTCTTTTGGATATAATATAAAAGTATTTGGTCAAAAATCTTGGAATGGTGTAGCTATTTTCTCAAAATATTCTATAGAAGATACAATATATGGTTTACCAAATTATTCTGATAACAACTCAAGATTTATTGAATGTGTAATAGATGGTAGAATCAGAATTATTAATGTGTATATGCCAAATGGAGATTGTGTAGAATCACCTAAATTTCAATATAAATTAGAATGGATGAATGCCTTTACAAAATATATCTCTCAGTATGTAAATTCTGAAGAAGCTGTAATTATAGGTGGAGATTATAATGTATCTATAACAGATAAAGATATATGGAACCCTAAAAATTATATCGGATCGTCTATTTCTGCTCCACAAGCACGCGATATTATGAACCAATGGTTAGATTCAGGCTGGATAGATACATGGAGACACCTACACCCAAACGACATAGATTATACATGGTACGGATATCGCGGTAACGATACAGTTGGTAAAAAACAAGGTTTGCGTTTAGATTATTTTTTATGCAATAAAACAGCCATAAAAATGGTCAAAAATTGTGAAATAGACTTGTCTCCAAGAATAGCTGACAAGCCTACAGATCATTGTGGACTATCATTAGAAATATAAGTATATAAATATTGAATTTCTAACTTTTTATATGCTATTATCCCTTAAAAGGAAATTAAAAATGTACGATGTTATTATACTTGGTTCTGGTCCAGCAGGATTAACAGCAGCTATTTATTGTGGACGCGCAAACAAAAATACTCTTGTGCTTGCAGGAAACTCTTTGGGTGGTCAAACAGGGGAAATAGCTAAACTAGAAAACTATCCTGGGTGGCAAGGTTCTGGTATGGAATTGATTCAGTTCATGAAAAAACAAGCAGAATCTTTTGGCTCAAAAATAAAATTTACAGCTGCACAAAATATAACAACAAAAGAAGACGGAAGTTTTAGTGTTGTTTGTGATAACGGAGAAATATTAGAGTCAAAAACTTTAATATTATCAACAGGTGCTTCTGCCCGTAAATTAGAAATAGATGGTGCTAAAGAATTATTTGGAAAAGGTGTTTCTTACTGTGCAACATGCGATGGTTTCTTCTATTCAGGTAAAGATGTTATTGTGATTGGTGGTGGAAATAGTGCATTAAATGATGCTTTGTATTTAGCAGACCTCGCAAAAACAGTAAAGATAGTTTATAGAAAATCTGAATTTACGAGAGCTGAAGCTATTTTACGTGAACGTGTAGCTTCAAAAGAAAATATAGAATGTGTTTATAACACAGAATTACAATCTATAAAACCAACATCTGAAGATAGATTAATAGCAACAACAACAAAAGATGAATCTATAATTTGCGATGGTGTGTTTGTTGCTATAGGTCACGAAGCTAATACAGATTATTTATCTGAAGATATTAAACGTGACGAAATGGGAAGAATAATAAAAGAAAGTCTTCCTGAGGGAATGTTTGTAGCCGGAGACGTAATGAGTGGTATAAAAATGCAAATTGCTACAGCTGTAGGCACAGGATGTACAGCAGGTATGGATGCAATTGCATATCTAAACTCAAAGGAATAAAAAACATGGAACAATTTAAAACATTTACAGGTGCTCCACTCAAGAAAACAGCCATGGTTATAAATCCTGTTTATCAAAGCTATATAGAAAAAGCTGTTAGAGAATCTCGTATAAATACTCAGATTGCACAACAAAAAGCACGAGAAATAATTCTTGATTCAAATTGTAGATAAATAAAGAAGGCAAAAAATGTTAGATTTAAAATTTATTCGTGAAAATCCAGACATTGTAAAAAATGCATGCAAAGTAAAAAACTTTCCTGATGTTGTAGATGATATTATTTCATTAGATATCAGAGTTAGAGAATTAAAAACAATTACTCAAACTAAAACAGCAGAAAAAAATAAAATTTCTAAAGAAATACCTACTGCTACAGACAAAGCTACATTAATAGCTAAATCAAAAGAAATATCTACAGAAATAGCACAAGATTTAGAAGAACTTTCTCAAAAAGAAGCTGCTTTATTAGACTTGTTGCATCGCGTACCTCAAATTCCATCAACTAGTGCTCCAATAGGAGAAGATGAATCTTCCAATATAGAAGTAAAAAGAGTTGGTACTCCTCGTACTTTTGATTTTACCCCAAGAGCACAATGGGATCTGTTAGAAATGAACGGATGGTGGTTACCAGAAAAAATAGCTAACATATGTGGAACAAGAGTGTATGCATTAGCTGGAGAAGCTGCTGAATTAGAATTAGCTGTTCAAACTTATGTTATGCAAAAATTAATTTCTAAGGGATTTAAATATATAGAATGTCCATCTATTACAAAACCTCAAACAATATTTAATGCCGGACATTTTATGGGCTCAGATTTATCTGTAATGGACAACGACGTGTTTATGCTAGAAGGCACAGACAGATGTCTTGCTGGAACAGCCGAAATAATATTAAATTCATTACATGCTGATGAAATTTTATCTGAAAATGATTTACCTATAAAATATGCAGGTTTTTCACCATGCTTTAGAAAAGAAGCTGGTGCCGCAGGTCGTGATACACGTGGTATAGTTCGTGTTCATCAATTTAATAAAGTTGAACAATATGTTTATTGTACACCTGAACAAAGTGATGAAATGCACGAACACTTATTAAACAACCTATGTGAAGTTATGGAAGATTTAGAATTGCCATATAGAGTTATCGCTAACTCTACTGGAGATATGGGATTTAACAAAGTAAAAATGAACGATGTAGAAGCCTGGTTCCCAAGTGAAAACGCTTATAGAGAATTAGGAAGCTGCTCTTCTATAGGACAATTCCAAGCCCGCAGAACAAATACCCGTTATCGTGAAAACGCAACAGGAAACGTAAACTTTGTGGCAACTTTAAATAATACAGGTATAGCCCTACCTAGAGCTTTGGTTCCTATCATAGAAAACCATCAAAACCCAGATGGTTCTGTAAACATCCCAAAGAAATTACAACCATTAATGGGAGGACGAACAAAAATAGGTGGCAAACACTAATAAAAAATCCCGTTTAGAGACGGGATTTTTTTTATACAAAACAATCTATTAACAACAATATATTATTGTTATTTTTGTTATATAAATTGTTGAAAAAACAAAAATATAGTATAATCTATTGATTTGCGATAAAAAAATAAGAGATACACACATGAAAATTAGAAATATTGCTATAATTGCACACGTTGATCACGGTAAAACAACCCTTGTTGATAACATGTTGAAACAAGCTGGTACATTCCGTGAAAATGAACACGTTGAAGATCGTGTTATGGATAGTGGTGATATAGAACGTGAACGCGGAATAACAATTTCTGCAAAACCAACATCTATTCAATGGGGTGAATATAAAATCAATATTGTAGACACTCCAGGACATGCTGATTTTGGTGGAGAAGTAGAACGTATTTTATCTATGGTTGACGGTGTTGTTTTGTTAGTTGATAGTGCTGAAGGACCATTACCACAAACTAAATTCGTATTATCAAAAGCTTTAAAATTAGGTCTACGCCCTATTGTGTGTATTAATAAAATTGATCGTTCAGATGCTAGACCAGATGAAGTATTAACAGAAACATTTGATTTGTTTGATAAATTAGGTGCAACAGATTCTCAATTAGACTTCCCTTATTTGTATTCTTGCGGTAGAGACGGTTGGGCTATTCGTGATTTAAATGAAATAAACAACGAACATAAAGATTTGATGCCATTGTTTCAATTAATAGTTGATCATGTACCTGCTCCAGATTGTGGCGGAGACAGATGTCAATTAGATGCACCATTTAAAATGTTAGCAACAACATTGGAAGCGGATCCATATGTTGGTCGTATTTTAACCGGTAAAATTGAAAGCGGTACAGTAAAAGTTGGTCAAGCTGTAAAAGCAATCAATATGAAAGGTGAATTTATAGAAAACGCCAAAATTACAAAAATTATAGAACACCAAGGTGTAAATAAAGTATCAAGAGAAAGTGCGTCTGCTGGAGATATTGTTGTTATAGCCGGATTTTCAAAAGCAACTGTGGCAGATACATTATGCGATCCTTCTGTAAACGATCCAATCCCTGCAATGCCTATAGACCCACCTACATTGACTATGACATTCTTTGTTAACACTTCTCCTTTAGCAGGTCAATCTGGTAAAAAAATGACTTCTCGTATGATCGGAGAAAGATTATTTAAAGAAGCAGAAACAAACATTGCTTTACGTGTTACACAAAGTGCAAACAACGAATCTTTTGAAGTATCAGGCCGTGGTGAATTACAACTTGGTATTTTAATAGAAACAATGCGTCGTGAAGGTTTTGAATTATCAGTTTCACGTCCACGTGTTGTTATGCAAACAAATGAAGCTGGAGAAAAACTAGAACCAATTGAAGAATTGGTAATCGATGTAGATGATGAATTTAGTGGTGTTGTTATTGAGAAAATGACTAAACGTAAAGCCGTTATTACAGAAATGAAATCATCTGGTGCAGGTAAAACACGTATTGTTTTCTCAGCACCTTCTCGTGGATTAATTGGTTATTTGTCTGAGTTTAGAACAGATACAAGAGGAACAGGTATTATGAACCGCGTATTTGATAAATATGATACATATCGTGGTCCTATTGAACAATATCGTCCAGGTGTATTAGTTTCTATGGAACAAGGACAAACAACAACTTACGCTTTACACAATCTAGAACCACGTGGTGTACTATTTGTTGGTCCACAAACAGAAGTATATAGCGGTATGATTGTTGGTGAACACAGTAAAGAAAACGATAT
>JAKSTE010000032.1 GCA_024402735.1 Alphaproteobacteria bacterium | reverse complement strand
TCACGTATGTGTTTGTCTTGTATTTGTAAATCTTCAACAACCAACATACGAGATGCATCCCGTTCATGCAAAGGATGAGAAGCTATAAGCTCTGAAGGTAATTCAAAATCAAAATCAGATGTATGCAACATTTAAATTTTTTACTTATTTTCTAATTTTTAATTTAATTATTATATTTATTTAAATTCTAGCCCTTGTTCTTCATAGTTCTCAGCAACATTTTCCCAATTAGGTTCTACTTTTACAAACAAATGTAACCTTGCGTTAACCCCCCACTGATTTTGAATATCATGTCTAGAGTCTGTACCTATTCTTTGTAACTGTGTACCACCTTTTCCAACAACTATTTTTTTGTGTGCTTCATTTTGTACAACAATTTTCTGATAAATATCTAAAACACCTTCTTTGTCTGTATCTACACGTTCTGTAACAACATTTATATGATATGGCAATTCTTGATGAATATACTTATAAATTTTTTCTCTTGTTAATTCAGACAAATACAACATATCTGGAACATCACACGCATCTTTATCATCAAATAAATATGGAGACTCCGGTATAACTTGGGACAAAGACTCCAGCATTTGTTTTATTCCGTCATTTTTCAAAGCTGAAATCATAAATATTTCTTTAAAATCTGCCAAAGAAGACAACTCTGCAACCATTGGCAACAAATTTGCCTTAGATATAGCATCTACTTTATTTAAAGCAACGAACAAATTATTATGATCTTTTATCTTTTCACAAAGATCTTTTACTGTTTGAGTCAAACCTTTTTGGGCATCAACCATTAAAAGTACCGCATCAGCTTCATCCATTGCTCCCATAGCAGCACTTACCATAGCTTTATCTAAACGACGAGAAGGTTTAAAAACACCAGGAGTATCAACAAATATGAGCTGTTTTTCACCAACCATTTTTACAGCTCTCAATCTTGTACGTGTTGTTTGTACTTTATGAGAAACTATAGAAACTTTACGTCCCATTATTTGATTTAATAACGTAGACTTTCCAGCATTTGTTGGGCCTATTATAGCAATAAAACCAGAATATGTTTTTTTCATAAAACGAAGATTAGCATATCATTTTGAAAAGTTAACAAAAATCTTGAAATTTTACACACATAATGCAAGAATGAACTCACAGAGGACTGAGAGGTAATAAAAAAGGTTAAAACATGCAGCTAAGTGGTCCAGAAATTAAATTACGTATGCAATTACGAAACCCTCGCAACCCCGACGGAAAACCAAATATAAATATTGAACCATTTGATGAACGTTGTTTAGGTTCTAACAGTTATGATTTGCATCTTGCTCCTGAAATGAAGGTTTACAGAAACACCGTTCCATATGGCATGAAACCTTTTATCGCTTTTGATAAAAACAAAAAAAGTTATTCTATGGCAGATTGGTTTTATGATTCTGAGACCACAGACAAATTAACACAAACAACATTTCCTACATGGAAACGGATGAATTCTTATATAAAAGACAAACAACTGCCCTATAGAACACCTAAAGAGTTTATAAACGCATCTCCATATACCCTATATAGAGCCAATTTTGAAGAATAAGATATAAGAAACCCAAAATTCCTAATAGATACTGCTGCACAAAAAGATACTTTTTCTTTTGAAATTCCTGAAACAGGAGCTATTCTAAATCCATGTATGGGTTATTTAGGATCAACCGTAGAATACACAGAAACGTATAATTTATTTCCTTATATTGATGGAAAATCTAGTTTGGGACGTAACTTTGTTTTAAATCATCATACAGCAGGACGTGGAGATGACGGTTTTTGTGGAAATTGGACACTAGAAATTCATTGTTTATACCCAACTGTTATATATCCATATATGAGAATTGGTCAAATATATTACGAAAAATTCGAAGGCGATCAAAAACAATATCATAAAAGTCCTACATCTCATTATAACAATCAAATTGGTCCAACATCCGCGGCACCAATACCTGTTGATTTGTTTATCAAAGACGCAATACAAAAACAAAAGTAAAAAATATGAACATTATTTTTGTCGCTGAACAGAGAGAAGCAGACCATATTGAAAAACTACCAAACACAAAAGTGTTTGTCACTAGACCGGGTATGTTTGCCGTTGCAAATACTGTCACAAAATTGTTATTAAATAAAGAAATATCCAAAGACGATAAATTCTTTAATATTGGATATTGCGGTTCTAACATTTCACCTATTGGCAAAATTCACAGGGTTTCTGTTTCTGCGAGTGAAGAAAAATCTAATTATGCAGATTACAAAGACATAAAACTATGCGATGGTGATGTAGTATGTTTTAGTGCCAATAATTTCGTAACTCAGACAGAACACAAAGGCATATTTGATATGGAATTATATGTATTAGCGAATATGCTACCTGAAATAGCTGCCTACAAAATCGTATCAGATTGTTTAGATTTAGACACATTTAACCAGATATCTGTTGAAGATTCATGGAAAGAAATGAATGAAATATTAAAAGAAATTATCGGTTAATATTTATTTTAATTTCTTTGTCCACTCATTATCAGGGAAATTTAACTTCAGCATTTTTGCATATCCGTACGCCTGCTCTTCCAAACCTACTGCCGTATATGCTTCTGTTAACCTGTATAAAGCCTCCGGAGTCATAACTGTTTCTTGTCCAGTTTGTACAACAGATTGTAATCTTGTTATAGCAGATGTCCAATTCTGACGTTGCATATCATCCCTAGCAGCATACATAACTTTACCCGCTATATAATTTTTCAAAATCAACACTTTATTTTCAGCATCTTTAGCGTATTTTGATGTTGGAAATCTATCTATTAATTGCTGAAATTGTTGTAATGCATAAGCTGACATACCTGGTTCACGTCTAACATCGCTAACTTGATTATAATAAGACATTCCCCTTAAATACAAAACATAAGGAACTTCTTCATGTCCTGGATGGAATCTCATAAATCTATCTATAGCTAATATTGCTCCTGCATAATCTTTTCCCATATATCTAGAAAAAGCTAACATTATCAACGAATCAGAAGCCCATTCACTTGCTGGGTTTTGTGCTTCCGCACTCTGAAACAATTCAGCAGCATTTGAATAATTTTGTTTATTAAATTCTGCATATGCGTCTGCATATATTTCTTTTAAACTACGTTCTTGTGTTACTTCCACAGTTTCTGCACAAGAAGCCAACAAAAGGCCTACCCCACATAATAAAGCTAATTTTTTCATGCTTGAATTTCCTCACTCAGTAGCAGTATAATGGCAATAATAAAAAAATAAAAGTAAAAATTTATAGGTTATATATTATGAAAATAGGAAAAAACATCTTTGGTGTTGGAGCAATGACGGCAATCAGCCGCGTTTTCGGTTTTATACGTGATATGTTAATAGCTAGATTTTTAGGTGCAGGCCGATTATCAGACGTATTTTTAGCTGCTTTTAAACTACCAAATTTATTTCGTGATTTATTAGGCGAAGGCGCTTTATCTGCTATTTTTATTCCAATGTAAAAACGTCTTTTCCTGGTTAATGATTATATTACTTGGTATAACATTAATTTTTGAAATATTAATGCCTATTATAATCTGGGCATTAGCTCCTGGCTTTGCCGAAGATCCAGGAAAAATGGAACTGACTGTAAAAATAGCCCAAATTATGTTTTTCTATGTTATTTTTATTTGTGGTTCTGCATTTTTGTCAGCCATATTGAATGCTTATTCTAAATTCATACTAGCAGCTTTTATGCCAGTAATGTTAAACATCATGTTAATATGTGCTTTATTAGCTTCTGTTTACTTTAGTAGCAGTAACTCTATCTTATACTTACTATCTTTTACTGTTGTTTTATCTGGAATAATCCAATTTTTTGTTCTGTTATCAAGAATCAAACATAAACATTTTGGTTTGAGATTAATAGTACCTAAATGGAATTCAAAAATTAAAGAAATGTTTAAAAAATTCTGTGTAAGTTTAGTAGGTTCCGGTTTTTATCAACTCACAATAATAATAGGTACTCTAGTTGCAAGTTTTCAATCTGGAGCTGTTTCTTGGTTATATTACTCAGACAGAATTATTCAATTACCTTTTGCTATGATAGGTTTAGCTGTAGGAACAGTATTAATGTCATCCATATCAAATGCGTTAGCAGAAAAAAACATGAGAAGCGTCTACATTCAACAGAACTCATCTTTAAGACGTTCAATGTTAATGATACTACCTTGTATGGTTGGACTATTTGTTTTAGCAGAATCTATTATTAGATTTTTATTTCAATACGGAGCATGGACACCAGAATCTACCCACGCTGTTGCCATGGCAATTAAAATTCAATGCTTAGTACTACCTGCTATGTTAATAAGTCAGATCTATAGTAAAACACTATATGCTAATCAAGATGTGAACACTCCTGTAAGAACAAGTGTTATTTCTTTAGGTTCAGCTATATTCTTCTACTTAGTTTTATTCCCAGTTTTAGGATATTTATCAATACCTACAGGTGTTGTATTAAGCGGTTATATAAAAAATTATTTGTTAAAGAGAGCTTGCAAAAAATCTGGATTGATAAAAACAGATAGGAAAACGATCTTATCTATGACTTCTTGTTGCTTGATATCGGTTATACTTGGATATGTTTTATCATTTTTCTCTATAAATAGCATATTTGCCTTAGGTATAGCTATATGTACTTACGGTATTTTATATCTACCTACAGCATACATTATAGACAAACGTATTATAAAATAAAAATTTGCAACCACTCCTCCTTTATGATAAAATACATATATGTATATGTAAGGGAAGTTTTGTACACACAAGGAGTGAGAATTATGAAAAAAGTTATATCATTAGCAGTATTGACTGTTTTAGTAGCAGGATGTATGAACAACAATAGTTCAACACCAACAACATATGGTTATGATGGTTTTAGTGAAGAAAAATTAATACTTTCTTCTGAAGAACCGGTAACTACAAACACATTAAATGATGCCTATTTGTTAGAGGCAGCACCAAAATATTATATTGGTTCAACATATAAGATAGAAGATGTTCAGTACGTACCTGCTGAAGATATGACATATAATCAAACAGGTATTGCAGGAATTATTCCTACAGAATTAAATGGTAAAAAAACAAGCAACGGCGAAACATTTGATTCCGAAAAAATGTTTGCAACTAGCAAAACATTACCTTTACCTACAATAGCTAGAGTAACAAACTTAGATAATGGAAAATCTGTAGTAGTACGTATAAATAATCGTGGTCCTTTTGTAAATACACGTATTATGGATTTATCTGCAGCTGCAGCTAATCAAATAGACATGACAAGTACATCAAAGATACAGATTCAAGTTTTAGCTGATCAATCTCTAGCAGTAAAAAATGCAACATTAGGAACACCAGACCAAACAGATACAACACCACAAACAACAGTATCATCTGGAGATTATAGTATACAGGTTGCAGCTGTTTACTCTGAAGACAACGCAAATGCTTTGGCATCTAAACTAAGCAAATACGGTACAACAAAAGTTGTTAACGAGGGCGATATGTATAAAGTACGTATTATTGACTTAGATGCAACAGGAGCTCACAACGTAATAGAATCTCTACGTTCAGCAGAAGGCATGAACCCAGGCTTATTAAAAGCTGGTAAATGGGTTAATGCAGATAGCATTTAATAATCACTCTTTAAAACTATTAAAACACGCTATGAAAATAGCGTGTTTTTTATATATTTGACAATTTATAAAAACTATTTAACATAAACTGTGTACACAAGCAAAAAGGAATAACCATGTTATCAAAAACAGTCAGTTTAGTAGCATTAGCTTCTTTAGCAGCATGTAGC
>JAKSTE010000031.1 GCA_024402735.1 Alphaproteobacteria bacterium | reverse complement strand
TGTACAAACTATCACACCAAAAATGAAGATATTTGCTAGAGCTCATAGGTTGACGGGGGCTAGTACTTTGCTTAAATTAGGTGTAACATTTGTTGCTCCGGAAATCATAGAATCTTCATTCTTGTTGGGAGAAAATTTATTAACATCTTTAGGTGTACGTAAACAAAAAATAGATGAATTATTACAACATTTACGTATCAATAATTATGAGAATGTTAGACGTCCTGTTGACGGTAAGTAATTCTTAAGGTTTTTCTATTTGATTTTATAGCCTGTAATCGCTATATTCTCATTTAGAGGAACTTGTGATGAAGAAATATCTAAAATACATAATTTCAATAATTGTTATATTTGTTGTTGATCTGTGTACTAAAACAGCGTTATTACATTTTTTGGCAGCTAAGTATGGAGCAATGATTTATGACCATACCGCTATTTGTTCTAAATGTAATATAGAAGGTGTATATGTTCCTTGGGAATATATATTTGGTCAACATTTTGTATGGTTGTCTAAATTCTTTAATGTTCTGTTTGATTGGAATACAGGTGCGTCTTTTTCTATGTTTAGATCGTTAGGCGTAATGGCTCCTTTTGTAATAGTTTTATTAACGGCAGCTATTATTAGTTATTTGTTATACTATTTGTTTAAACGTTCTGATTTGTATGAACGTTTACCATTAGCTATGATAATCGGTGGAGCTTTAGGTAACTTAGCTGATAGAGCTCGTTTTGGTGCGGTTGTTGATTTTATACAAATGCATATTGGTGGATTATATTTCCCAGCTATATTTAACGTGGGTGATATTTTTATAACATTAGGTGTTTGTTTGTATATAATAAATTGGTTAATTAACAAACGTTGTTGTTTTAAACAGTGTAAATCTTTAAAGGATAAATAATGGTACAATATTTAAATAATAATTCTGGATTTAACCAGTGGAATTCTATGCGCCAACAACAAAATACAACAGGTAATAAAAAGTTAGGCTTGTTCTGGTGGATATTGTTGTTTTTATTTGCTTGGTTGGCTTTGGGTTCTTGGTTCCAACCAAAGAAACAGGCAGATGTTGTAACTAATGTTGCACCTGTTGAGAAGGTAACAAAAGTTTCTGTAAAAAAGATATCTTCTGATAAAATATCATTAAATGTACAAGGTTTAAGATTTTCTAATATTAAGTTATTAGATTATCAACAATCTCCTAAAGAAAATACACCAGTAGAATTATTGGGGTTAGAAGATAATTTTATAGAAGTGGGGTTTGTTTCAAAAGAAACTTCTACACCTACTATTAATACTTCTTGGAAGGGTAATAAAGATACTTTTGTATGGAATAACAATGCAGGTGTTTCTTTTTCTCGTTCAATAATTATTAAAGATTACGTTATTAATATTGCAGATACAATAACTAACAAGTCTGGTAAAGATATTTCTGTTTCGCCTTATGCTCGTATTGTACAGAATGGTTCTGTAAAGATGTCTGGTGCAATAGAAACAGGTGCTGTTGTATTTGCTAATTCTAAATTGGATTATACTAATTGGCCTAAACTTGATAAGAAACCTTACGCTTATTCTACTGTAAATGGTTCTTTTGGTTGTGCAGAACAGTATTGGGACACAATTGCGTCTATAGATGCTATAGATCAAACATTAAGTATGAAGAAACAAGGTGAGTTGTATTTCGCAGATGCTTCGGCTGCACCTGTAAAAATAGCAAATGGTTCTAAGTCTGTGATTAATACATACGTATACACTGGACCACGTATGAGTGAAACATTAAGTGCTTCATCAGATAATATACCAGGTTTGTATAAAACTGTAGATTATGGTTGGTTTTGGTTCTTAGCACAACCAATGTTATGGATGATTAACCAATTGAATACATTTGTTGGAAATTATGGTATAGCGATTATCTTAATGACATTGATTTTAAGATTGTTGATATGGCCTTTAACACGTAAATCATATGCTTCAACTATGGCCATGCAAAAGATGCAACCAGAATTACAACGTGTACAAAAATTGTATGCTAACGATAAAATGCGTTTGCAGGCTGAGATGATGAAGATTTATCAAGAACACAAAACATCTCCTATGTCTGGTTGTTTGCCTATGTTAATTCAGATACCTATTTTCTTTGCTTTGTATAAAGCGTTGTTAATATCTGTTTCTATGCGTAGTGCACATTTCTTATGGATATCTGATTTATCTATAATGGATCCATATTTCATTTTGCCTATATTGATGGGTGCTACTATGTGGATTCAGCAATATATGCAATCAGCAAAGCAATCAAAATCATCAGATAATAAAAATGATGTTATGGCATCTACACAACGTGCTATGAAATGGATGCCTATTATCTTTACGGTGATGTTTGCTTGGATGCCAGCAGGTTTAGTATTGTATTGGACAGTATCTAATTTGTTTGGTTTGTTACAAATGTATATAATTAAGAAAACAGTAAAATAAAAATGTCTTTTTCTTAGTAAAAAAATCCTGAATAAACATCAGGATTTTTTTATGTATTTGTGTGTAATTTTTCTCTTGCGTGCGATTCGGCTTTTGTTCTATCATTCTGATAAGGAAGGAAAGGATATGCGATATTTATCTGCTATTTTGCTAGTATTGTGCGTTTATTCAAATGCTATGGCTGGCGCGCGTTTGCCGGCTGTTAACATGAGTGGAGAAGGGGTGTCTGCACGTGCTGCTTTTGGAGAAGAAATAATACAACCTGTTAATAAAAAACAAGCTGATACACCAAAAGTTGTTAGTCGTAAAAAAGTAAATGCTACATCAAGTGATGTTTTGTCACCAAAGCATCCTAGTTCTGATTTGTGGGCTCGTAGTGAAGCACCTTTACGTATGCCTAGAATGGATGAAATTTCTGTTGCTAGTTCAGATGCTGTATTGCCAGAAGAAAAATTAATCGTTTCTTCTGCTGATGTTAAATCTGATTTAGATGAACAAATAGCTTTGTTAAATGATTTACAACGTGCTGCAGATAAAAGTGTTGTAGCTAAAGCTCGTCCTATAATGGTAACAACGCCTATAAGTGGTGATACTGATGTAAGATCAAAAGAAGAATCAAAACCTGTAACAATTCGTAGAGAAATTATAGCAATGGATTCTTTAAATAGATCTTCCGTTAAAAAAACAGATAATAAGGTTAGCGAACCTAAAGTAGCTTCTGTTAAATCTATGGATAAAATGTCACCTACAGAATTGAAGAAAGCTTTTAAGAAAACTTATTTATCAGAAAACAAACACTTGTCTACATATCAGATAGAAGATGCGTTTGATGTTGCTAGTGATGTGGAATATGGTGTAGAAGGATTTACTGCTCAACGTGATTTGTCTGAAGATGCTGGTGGTATACGTCCTTTGGAAATCAAAATAAGTTTCCGTAATGGTGATTCTGCTTTGTCTCGTGAAAATTATACATTGCTTAGTGAGTATGCTTCTATAGTAGTAAACAATCCAAAACGTGCTGTTCAAGTTGGTATACCTGAATCTGTAACACGTAACAAAGATGCTCGTAAATTAGCTGCTCGTCGTTTAGCTATCGTAGAACAAGTTTTACGTGATACTGGTATAGCAGATCAAAGAATAGTACCTGTTTTATCACAAAGAGATTCAGATGGATTTGTTCTGCGTATTATTTCTGGTGATCAATATGAGACATTAACACAACAAAGAAATAATATGTTTGGAGATAAGGTTTCTAATAAAACGTATAAAAGTATGTCTTGGTAATAATGTGTTTTATAGACTAATAAAAAGAGCGCTTTTCATAAAGCGCTCTTAATTTATAACAAATAGTTATTATCTATTATTTTGTAATTGTTTAAACAAGAAGTTATTTATTTCTTGTTCTTCTTTTGAACCAGATATAGATACTACAGAACTTTCTGCTTGTTTACGTTCGTTGTATTCGCCAACCATTGCAACAAACAAATCTATAATATCGTTGTCATTCATTTGGCCTGCGCTTTGACCAGCGTAGTCTTTATGTGTTGTAGCTACTGGTTTTTTATCAACATATATAGTTATCAAGCCTGATTTTGTTTCGTGCATGATTTGTAATAGTTGCATTTTGTACTGGTTTTGTTTTTTGTAAACAGTATATTCTTCTGCTTCGAGTACTTTACCAGTAGGATCAAAAGATTCTTGTTTTTCTATTATGTTTCTTTGATCTTTAATAGTTCTTTCTATTAATTTTTTTGTTCCTGCTATCATTGGGCGTGATGATGTTATGGTCATAATGCTCTCCTTTAACTATTGTATATACAATATAGCGCAAAAAAACGTTTTGTCAATGTTTTCTTTGAAGAATGTATTTTCCTATTTGATTTTACATGTTGTGGCTATATAATCATTATATACATGTAGGGATGAGTATTATGGATATAAAATTAACAGAAAAACGTGCTTTAAAAGCTTATCAATGTGATAGGTATGGTTTTATTAGGCCTGTTATGTTAATGAATGAACTTCAGGGGTTGGCAGATAGAAATGCTGAAGCTTTACATGGTGGTCGTACCTTTTGTACGGAACATAATATTGCTTGGGTTGTGACTCATTATTTTGTAGATATTATTGAACTACCACGTGCAGATGAAGAATTATTATTCTCTACATGGCCATCAGAGCATGGGGCTCTAAAGGCTTTTCGTGATTTTGAAATTCGTGGTTCTGACGGTAGGTTAATGGTAAGAGCAACAAGTCAGTGGGTTTTGATAGACTTAACTACTCGTCGTCCTGTTAGAATATCAGAATATTTACCAGAATGGAGTTGTGTACCAGAACGTGCTCTAGATAGAGTTTTTGATAAGTGTCCGGATTTTGTACCAACTAAATCACATGTTATGGCATGTAGATATGATGATATAGATATAAATCAGCATATTAATAATGCTGTTTATGCAGTTTGGGCTACAGAATCAGTTGGTTTTGAATTTAGAAACACCCATAAATTGAGTGGTATAGATATTTATTTTGAACATGAAATCAATCCAACAACCCCAACTATTAGGGTGGAAGTGGCAATGTCACCACATGAAACTAGACATAAAATCATGACTGATGAAGTAGAGTATGCTAAGGTAATATGTTATTGGAAGTAGTGTAATTTTGTGATAAAATATGTTTTATGAAAAAATATTTATTACGTTTTTTAAGCATTAGCTTGTTTTTATTTGTTGGTTCTTCTTATGCTTTGGAACATGTAGATTTTCCAAAAACTATTGCGGATGTTTCTTTTAAAGATAGAGTTGAGAATTTAAAAGAAGGTTATGAACCTTTTAAAGATGCAAAATCTTATTATCAGATACATATTACGCAAACAGAAAACACAATTTGTTCAGAAGGAGAAAAACAAGCAATACCACATTTTAATACTGGTATTAGAAAGGATGGTGTTTGTAAGGTGACAAGTTGTACAGATGGTTATGTGCCTAATAGTAGTGGGACTGCTTGTATTATCCAAGAATCTAATTCTGATGGTGGTAATGGACAAGGTAATAAAACGAGAAATTGTAATGATACTGAAAGAATGGCTTTATTAGAAAAGCCACATGTGACAGAAGTTGGTAATGGTGCATCTGGGTGTATTGTTTTGGCATGCGAGCAACCGGATTATAGAGTAAATGAAACAAAAGATGGGTGTGTTTATGTAGGGGCTAGGTGTCCAGATTCAGAAGCGTCTAGGAATCTATTACAAAAACCTCATGTTTATGAAATTGGATTAGAAAATTCTGAATGTGTAGTGAAAACATGTAAAGATGGTTATGATGTTAATACAGCAAAAGATGGATGTGAATGTGTAAGTCCGAAGATATTAAATGGAAATATGTGTGAAAGCGTTGCGGT
>JAKSTE010000030.1 GCA_024402735.1 Alphaproteobacteria bacterium | reverse complement strand
CCACCATGACCAGCATCTATTACTATAATATGCTTGTTAGTGGAAGTTGTTGTTGATTGTGTAGCAGTAGTTGTAGCACTTTGTATATTATCTATGCCCTTACCTGTTCCAGCTACAAAATCTATTACTAGTCGATAATCGTTATCACCATTGGGTTCTAATATTAAAATTTGATTTTTTTGAATAGCATCTATTTTTGATGTTAATGTTGCTACAATTTGTAATGTACTACCATCTTGAATCTGTGTAATTCTATTAATTAATGTGCCTGATGCTAAATTAGTTTTTACGCTACTATTACCAGCTACATTAGATAAATTAACAATTAACTGGTTAGGTTTATAAGATAATGCATAAGAAGGTCTCCCAGAAGTTTCTATTACTAATCTTGTTTTATCTCCCGGTTGTAAACCTGTTCTTACATTTTTTAAAGAATTGGTTGAAGCAAATGCAATACGAGGCATTAACCCAACACACAGTGTTCCAACGCCAACAACTTGTAAAAATTGTCTTCTAGATATTTTCATATTGCTTTTATTATATCAAAAAAACGCTTTTATCGCAAGAATCTTGTCCTATACAACAAACAAAAATCCCACATAACGCGGGATTCTTTGTTTTATATTTTTTCTATAATTATCTGTTTATACAATTAGCAAAAGATTGTGCTACTAACGATGTTTCTGCCTGAGATAATGTTGCTACAGGAACTGTATAACATCTTGCACTATCACGTATGATAAACACTTTTGTTCCTAATTTATAAGCTTTCTGCATATCATCCATTTGAGCACTTGTTAAGAAAGCATTTTGTGTTAAAGCGTTGTTAGTTAAACCAGCCTGAACAACTTGAGACGCAGTTGGATAATCATAAATTTCAGACATAGAAGTAACTTCCATATATACACTCCAATTCTCATACGGATTAGCTACCTTTGCACCGGTTGTAGTAGTTGGAAATGCAACACCAGCCAAAACAGTAGCAGCTGTTTGTAATGTTGTAGCTGTATTATTAGTAACAGGATGAGGTACTGTATTTAACTGCATATCATCACCACAAGCTAAATTCATACGATTTGTATAGCTAGCTAACACAGCATCAACTGCAGCTTCCCAATTTTCTCCCTGAGAATTCATTTCTAAGTTAACAATTTTTTCTGCCCATCCCCATATATTAGCACCAACATTACCAGCATTAACAAAACGTGTAACCATTTCTGTAGAACCACCAGAAACTCCTGGTCCGCAATAATCTGTTAATTGAGTTTTTAACATACTTGTTGTTTCGTTACCATAAGCAAGAGCAACAGAATGACAAGCCATAGCAGCTTCTAACTCACGACGTCTTGTTGTACACAAATCAGAATGAGCTTTTGTTAATTTATCTGCCATATTTGCCATTGATAAATAAGACAATAACTCTTGTTGTACATAAGAAGGACACAAACGGGCAGCTGTATTCATACCACCTACCCCTGTTTTTGTATTTGTATTATATTGAGGTAATAATATAGATGTATCTTTTTGTAAACATAACAAAGTGTAATTATATAATTCACTTTCTGTAGCATACATACATTTTCCAGAAGTTTTACCAGGTATTACTGTTGTGTCGCCACAATAATCTGTTAAACAAGCATATATTTTCTCACGACAAGCAGTATCAACATCTGGCTGTGTTATTAAAAAATATGTATTTCTTTGGTTTTGTACATAAGCATTTGCTATATTCTGTTTGCCACGTGTATTAGTGTTTGAATTATAATGAGCCGAATTCATTGAAGCATTAGAATATATCGTAGAACGTCCAGCATTATCATTAGCAACTGTACCTGCACCCACAGCAAAAGCCGCATTTAAGCACAAACTTGTACATAAAAAACTAGACAACAGAAATGTTTTTCTCATCTATATCCCTCTCGTTAGATAATATTTTATCACATTACATATAGAAACGCAATAAAAGTTTCATATAAAAAAGTTGATTTAAGTGAATTAATTGGTATATTTTTAGCATGATTACTTCAAACGAGGATATTTTAACTCAAATTCAAAACGACATTAATGCCGTTAGGGGGTGTCTTTGAGCCTTCTGCTTTACAATCAGAATTAAACTCTCTTAACTCAATAATTAATGATGAGAATTTGTGGAATGATCCTGCTAAGGCACGTAGTATACTACAAAAAAAATCTAATTTAGAAAAACAATTAGCAGAAATAAATCATTTAGAAACAGAATTTAACGGTCTACAAGAGTTATATTCTTTGTCTCCAGATGATCCAGATGTTAAACAAGCTATCAATCAATTAGCAGAAAAAGCACACAAAGCTAAATTTATCACACTATTTAGTGATCCCGCAGATAATAATGGTGCTTTTTTGTTTATTCAAGCCGGCGCAGGAGGAACAGAAGCTCAAGATTGGGCACAAATGTTATCAAGAATGTATAATCGTTGGTGCGAAAGACATGGTTTTGTTGTAGAAACCGTAGAAGAACATATAGGCGATGTTGCCGGAATAAAAAGTGTAACATTTCGTATTAGTGGAGACAAGGCTTATGGGTGGCTAAAAAACGAAATCGGTGTTCATAGATTGGTAAGAATATCACCTTTTAATGCCAATGGTAAAAGACAAACAAGTTTTGCATCTATTGATGTATGGCCTGATGTTGACGACACTATAGAAATAGAAATCAACGAAAAAGATTTACGTATAGATACATATAGGTCTTCTGGCGCTGGAGGACAACACGTTAACAAAACAGATAGTGCCGTCAGAATTACTCATATTCCAACAAACACAGTGGTTACATGTCAAAACGAACGTAGTCAAATTCAAAACAAAGAAATGGCTATGAAAATGTTACGTAGTAAATTGTACGATTTGGAATTAAAAAAACGTATGGAAGAAGAAGACGCAATTAAAGCAAATCAGAAAAAAATTGAATGGGGAAGTCAAATTAGAAATTATGTCCTTTACCCATACCAACTAATTAAAGATGTACGCACCAATGTAGAAAAAACAGATTCAGAAGCTGTTTTAGACGGTGATTTAGACGATTTTATGTTAGCAATGTTATCCAGGTAAAAATATGGCTTATACAAAATTTCAATTCATAAAAGAAATCGTGCCTGACTTCATAACAATTGAACGCCCTGAAATAATGGGTAAAATGCACAATATACGTATTGTCACTTCTCCTACACAAAAACTTGTATTTAGGTTTTCTACAAAAGCCTTATCTAATCATAATCTGTTAGCTAGTAAATTACTTAAAAATACAAATATTAAAACACCAGACGTATCTATTTATAAATACGGCTCTGAATATTGTGAAGTATATCCTTTTATTCCAGGTAAAACTCTTTATGAAAGGATTCAAGAAGGTATACCTCAAGACAAATTAGATCAAGTATATAAGGATTTAATTCGTTGGAGTTATGAAGTGTTTGTTGCACAAAGTAATAAAAAAATAGATACAAGATTAAAAACACCTATTGTACAACAACAAACAATAGAAAGAACTTTTATTGATAAATATTTTCGAGCAATTAATAAAAACAACAAATCAATTTGTCATACAGATTTACAAACAAAAAATATTTTGTTAGATAACGAAGATAAATTATATGGAATATTAGATCTAGATAATATCACTATAGATTATTTAAGCACATCATTGTTAAGACTCATAAATGACGCTGATAAAAACGGATATAACATAACAAAATTTGATGCGTTTTTAGGAGAAAATCAAACATTATTAAAAATAAAAAAACAGATAAAATTATACTCTGTTATAAGAAAAATATATCGCATACTACCTTATAGCCGGTAATCCCTATTTCTTGATTTTAAACACAAATGATATATCATATATCTCAAGCATCCATAGCATAACTGGATAATGCATTGCCCTCCGAAGGCAAAGATTACAGGTTCGACTCCTGTTGGATGCACCAAAAAAAGAGCGCTATTGGCGCCCTATTTTTATTTATCTAATATTTTGTTTTTGATCACACAATACAAATGTTGTTACAAGTTTGCCATTAAACGCTTCGCGTATAAGATCAACCAATTCTGGTTGTTTACAAAGCGTTTTTCTTATTATAAACAAACCTCTTTCCATAGAATTCTGTATTGTTTTTGCATACTCTTCTTCATTGTTGGAGTGGTTTATATACAATTCAACTGCCAATTTCTGCAATTTTACTACATCATCGGCAGGTAGAGTTGTTATTAATATTTTAGCTATATTATCAGCCATTTCTGGATTCATACGTTTAAACAACATCTTAGCTTCTTCGGTTGGCTTAAGCGTCTTAAAATAACGTGTTACCAATCTTCTAAAGAAATCGTTATATGCAGCTTCTGCTTCGCCGTCTCTAACACTATTTCTGTGCATAATAGAAAATGACATTCCTAATAAGGCACATAAAATTATTAATAAAAATTCTTCATAGATAAAATCTTTAACATTTTGTTGTTGAATAGTTTTGTCTTTGTTTTTGTACTCACAATAACCAAGCATATTACCTATTCCTGTTCCTATAACAAGTCCTGCGAACAAACTAAGCAATGTACAACGTTTTGTTTCTTTGTTATTGTATATTGTATGTTTAATGCGTTGTTTTAAAGTTTGACTTATACCTTCTGCATCTTGCCAATCAGGGCAACGGTTAGCATATTTACGAAAGGTTAAAATGTATCTTAATCTATCTTTAGACTTACGTTCTGCACCAGGATATAACAAATCGACATCACTGAGTAATTCTTTCTTAAGATCATCTGAATTTTTCATACTAGTCATTTTTTATCCATTTCTTCGTGTTTTACGAAAAAGATGGTAATACATTTTTGTATTTTGTCAATTTTTTTTATAAAACTCTTGATTTTTTATCATCTAAATATAAAATAAGATGTATCTATTCAAGATATATAGAGTTATTACTCTGTCTTAAATTGCTCTTATTACCTTTTTTTGATATAATCGTAATAAGAATATATAAAACAAGCCGCACACCTAATAGATTCACTACAAATAAAGTTAATCACTTTATTAGCAATGAATTGACTGGTGTGCACAAAATTAACTTAAAAAAGGAATTTATATGATAAAAGTGAGAGAACACAAAGAAGAAATAAAACAAAAACACACTAAAACAACTAAAATAGCAGACAAACCTGCTCATGAATCTGATAAAAACGACGAAAAAATATACTTTATGGCTCTAGGAGGTCTAGAACATGTTGGTCAAAACATGTATGTCTATAAGTATAAAGGCAAGTATTTAGTTGTAGATTGTGGTATGGGATTTCTAGAAGAAGAAATT
This sequence comes from Alphaproteobacteria bacterium, assembly GCA_024402735.1. Lineage (GTDB taxonomy): Bacteria > Pseudomonadota > Alphaproteobacteria > Rs-D84 > Rs-D84 > Enterousia. Next base: position 705 of record JAKSTE010000030.1, on the reverse strand, counting down.
GGCGCTGGTGATGTACAATATTGCGACACAACATGGTTAGAAAAACATAAAAAAGATGTTGTTGGATTTGTTATAACCCACGGCCACGAAGATCATATTGGTGCCTTAAAATATATATGGCCAAAGTTTAGAAAGCCTATTTATTGTACAAGATTCCCAGCAGAAATTCTACGTAGAACATTTGCTGGGTTAGAAATGGATTTTAATCCTAAAAAAGACATTATAGAATTTGATTATCATGGTGCTGAATTAAAATTAGATCCATTTAGAGTAGAAACATTTCATGTAACCCACTCTATTCCAGAAGCTCAAATGCTTATTATAAAAACACCTGCAGGTAAAATTTTACACACAGGTGACTGGACATTTAATGATGCAAACCCTGTTGAAGAACCAACTAATTATACAAGACTTGCTGAGATTGGTTCTGATCCAAAATTATTAGCTTGTGTTTGTGATTCTACGTCTTCACAACGTCAAACTGTTCAAACAACAGAAATACAAGTACGTGAATCTTTGACAGAGATTATGAGAAAAGCCCCAGGGCGTGTATTTGTTACAGGATATTCAAGAAGTTTAGCCAGAATAAAAATGTTCTCTGAAGCAGCACGTGCGGCAGGCAGAGTTGCGGCTATCAAAGAACGTAGTAATAAAAACCCTGTACCTTTTGTTGGACTTCCAGAGTTTCGTGAAATTGGAATAGAT